>RFIY01000360.1 GCA_003695505.1 Candidatus Dadabacteria bacterium
CGGCCTCAAAGCAGACCTTCGTGCCATTGCGTCTGACACGTTCGCGATGCAATACGCGGTCGATTTCGGGCAGGCGCCGCGCCGTCTGCTCCGGATTCGCCGCGATCCAGGCATCCCGAAATGCCTGGCAACGTTCACGCCGGCACCGGTTGCAGGGTCGGTGACCGGCCGAGAACGCGGTCGCCTCGTCGAGGAAGAACAGCTCAGAGTAAGTACCCGGGCCGAATACCTCACGGCGTTTCCCCTTGTACTCAAGCGTACACAGCACCCAGTTGGGGTGGCGCCAACGGTGCACGATGCGCTTATGCTCGTCGTGCAGGATCCCGCGATTACCCATCCAGGCGCCGCGTGCGTTCACAGCCAACAGGTTACCGAAGGGGTCGACTCGATTCTGTAGTGGCATGGCCATGCTCCCGTACCGCTGCATGCCGTCCGATCAGGAACGGACAGCCCGACAGGGACAGTGTACCGTGGATGTCTTCAGGAACGATGCGTCGGCTTGTGGTGACAAAGCTGCAAGGCCAGCTCGCGGATGTCTTCGGCCATAACCAGCCTGTCGAGCCAGGGCGCGGGGATGGCCTCGACGCCGTACCACGCGCCGGCGATCTGGCCGACGATCGCGGCCGTCGTGTCGGCATCGTCACCGAGATTGGCGGCCAGAAGCACCGCGTCCCGGAAGTTGTCGGTGCGCCAGAAGCACCAGCAGGCGGCTTCGAGTGCATCCACCACGTAACCGCTGCCGCGAATCTCATCGGCAGATTTGGCGCGATAGCTGCCTCGGGCGATCGCGGCGATGCGCGGGCTGAGTTCGGCCGGGTTCAATCCATCGGGGTGGAGGACGTGGGACTTCGATCTTCCGTCAAACGCGTGACACAGCATGGCCGCCAGGAGGCGGCAGGCGTCGACACATTCGGCGGCGCCGTGGGTCGTGCGCGATGATTCCGCTGCCTGGCGAATGGCCGCGGAGATGTCGGGGTAGAAGAACATTGGCACCGGCGCCAGACGCATGATCGATCCGTTGCCGGCGCTGTGCGGATCGGTCGAGCCGGCGAATGGTTCGCCGCTCTGTTCGAAGCGGTGCAGCGCCGCCCGCACCGTGTTGCCGATGTCGAAACAACGCCCCGTGCTGCTCCAGAGGCCGTTTCGGTACCACTCCAGGTAGCGCCGCATCTGATCGGCGGGGTCGAAGCCGCTGCAACTCAGCAGGCTGTCGGCCAGGCACAGCGCCATCGAGGTGTCGTCGGTCCACGCACCGGCGGGCAGATCGAATGGTCCGCCGCCCACCATGTCGGTGAGCGGCGCGAAGCTGCCGCGGGGCCTGAACTCGACGGTCGTGCCGATGGCGTCGCCCACCGCAAGACCAAGCAGGCAACCGAGCATGCGGTCTTCGACGGTTGCTTCCGGGGGTTCGACAAAGGGCCGAACGACGATGCCGCCGAAGCGTGCTTCCTTCGCCCTGCAGCGGATCCCATCGACCCAGCAGATGTCCGCGTCGTACGGGCTGTTGTCGTCGATGTAGAAGCCACGACACCCGCCGATGTCCACGTTGCCAAATCCAACCCGCCGCCCGCTCGCATCCACCGCGCGCTCGATGCACGCCTCGCACAGGTAGTCGGGATAGCGCGCAAACGCAGTGACCGGCGCGCCGCAGATGCCGCAGGGCTGGGTTTCTGACTCACTCACGCGCGACCTCGATCCGTTGCGTTCCGTACCACAATACCGCAACCTGACGGCAATGCAAGGACCCGAGGGCCCGGTCGATGAAATGTGCGGATCAATCGATGACGGTCAGATTGGCCTTGCGCGCGCCGTGCACCGTGTCGACGGAGATGTGCCGGTCGAATGTGACGAAACGCCCCTCGTGGGCGACCGCAAGCGCGAGAAGGTAGCTGTCCGTGATTTGCTTTGGGCCGTGGATGCGGTCGTGGCGAATCAGGCTGGCCGAAAGCAGCGAAACGTCATCGGGCCAGAATTGATGCCAGCGTGTGGCGGTGGCATCGGCAAGCAGCTCGACGGCCTGGCCGAACGGAATCGGTGCAGGGTAGGCAGGCGTGGTGATGATGCGCAGGAAGCCATTCTGTGTGATGGGGCACGACGCCCAGCCGTGATCGATGGACCCCTCGAGCCAGGCGCGTGCGTCGTCGTGCCGGACATGGTTGGCGTCGAACAGCGCAATCAGGACGTTGACGTCCAGCAGTGCCCGCATCAGTACGGGCCATCCTCGCGCAACGCGTCGATCATTTCATCGGTCACGACGACGCCTCGTTTTCGGGCCAGCGGGCGGAACCCGTAAAAGGCGTCCTCTTCCTGAGCAGCGTCGCGTGTTTCGGCTTCCAGTGCGGTGCGGGCCAGATCGGACAGCACCTTGCCTGCGGATGTCCTTGACCGTCTCGCGCGCTGTTTGACGATCTGCAGGACATCGTCGTCGATGTCGAGGGTCGTACGCATACCAACATTGTATGCGCATCACGCATCACGCATCAAATATCTGATGCGGGTGCTGCCTGCGCATTTCGGCCGTACGCGGCACCATGTCAGCCATGATGTCAGCAATGAGCGAAACCACTGAACAACCCATCCCGCGCGTCGTCACGAGTCGTTGCCTCGAATCGGAGCCGGTACGCTATGACGGCACCGGTGTCGCGGTGCCCGGACTGCGCTGGTTGCTGCGCTATGTCGAGCGGGTGACGGTCTGTCCAGAGATCGCGGTTGGCCTCGGCGTGCCGCGACCGCCGATTCGTCTGCTGCGTGAGGACGGTGAGCTGGTCGTCCGTGACACTGTGAGCGGTCGCCGCGTGGACGAGGCGTTGCGGGATTACGCGACCTCGTTCGCGGCCGGCGCTGCGACCGTGGACGGATTCATCCTCAAGGCGGGCTCGCCGAGCTGCGGTCTCGGGTCGGCAAAGATCTGGCGCGCGCTGGACGGTGATGACTGGGACGGGCGCGGTGACGGCGTGTTCGCGGAGCAGTTACAGAGGATGCGGCCGGATCGGCTGTTCGTCGACGAGTGCGCACTGACGACCGTGGATGGTTGCCTGGTGGTGCTGGCGCGGCTCAGGGCGCTGGCGCGGATCCGTCAGGTTGAACGCGGGCGGGCGGATGCCGCATCGCTGCGGCCGCTGGCTGCGCTGACAGACATTGATCCGGCGTCGCTGGATGCGAACGATCTGCGTGAGCGGGTCATGATGGCGCAAGGCCCGGTCCGGGCCGGGGAGGGGCTGCTCGCCGACATCGACGGTGCGGCTTCAGATGAATTGGCGCAAATGATCGAAGAGGTTGCGGACGCCTGAGCCCCAGTTCTTGAGATCCTGGATGCTGCGCGGCGTGCGCAGCGCAATCAGAATGCGCAGCAGTTGCTGCGCGATCTCGGTCATCCGCAGCAGGAACCGCAGCCGGTCCGCGCGCCACGGGTGTGGTTCGCGGGTGCTGTCGAGCAACTCCGCCTCTTCGAGTGCAGCTTCGAGGCGGATGCGGGCGGCCTCGATCAGCATCCACTCGCGCGAGCGGAGTACGTCGGCGATCGTCGGCCAGACGTCGATCACGGCCTCGTAGGGTGCATTGCGGCTGTCGTCGGTGGCCCGGATCAGGCCCAGATCGACCAGCTCGCCGACCGCGCCACTGACCAGCGAGCGGCTGATGTCCAGTCGTCGCGCGATATCGGCTTGCGTCAACGGGTAGCGCGACAGCGCGAGCAGGCACCAGATACGGCCATAGACGCCTTTGAAGCCCCAGTATTCGATGAACTCGCCGACGGCGTCGCAGGCGGCCAGAACCTTGCGCTCCAGGCGTTCCTGCTGCAGCCCGGCTCGCTCGGGTGCAGGTTGGTGGCCCTGGATCCTGGATGCGGTGTGCTGCTGTGTCATGCGTTCATTCTAGCGCGAACATCAGCCGGATTCCATTTTCTTCCTGCGGACGGCGAATAGGTCGATTGTCGTGAGCAGTTGTTCACGGTAGCATGAACAACTGGTGTCCGGATGTCCCGGCCGCCGGGGGCTTCGGCCCCGTAGGAGGGTCCAGTGGTCTTATCCATACCCCGTCGTGATGCGGTCGATCCGTTGCTTGCGGCAGCGCCCGTTGTCGAGCGTCTCGTGCTGCCGAAAGGTACGGATCCGTGGTCGTTTGTCGCCGCACTTCCTTTGTCGGCGCCGGCCTGGTACTGGCACGATCCCGACGCGGGTGAAACCCTTGCCGCGGCTTTTGCGATCGCAGCGGGCACGGGCGAGCCGCAGTGGGATGCGTGGAGCGAACTGGTTTCACGCATTCGTGAACAATGCGACGGCGCCGTGCGTCTCTGGTTCGGCGGGGCCCGGTCGGGTGCGGATCGGGTCGCCGCGACGATGCCCGCGGACAGAGCCTGGATGGTACCCGGTCTGACCGTGCGCCGTGACCAGACGGGAGTGGCGGCGTGGTTGTGTGGCGATGCCGAGACGCGACGCGCCTTGCGCGCCATCTGCGAGCGGGCGTCCACAGGTTCGGATGCACTCGAGGTCGTTGCCGAAACTCGGTGGGATGAGATCGCCACCGATTCGTGCGCCGACTGGAACGCGCGCGTCGAAGCGGTTCGCGGCGCCATTCGTGATGGGCGACTTCATAAGGCGGTTCCCAGCCGCCGGGTCTGGTTCCGCGCCGACAGGGTGGATGCAATGCACGCCGGGCTACGCGCGCGGTTGCGTCGAACACCCGACCGGGTGGCCCTGCTGGTCGAGCAGGAGTCCGGTCTGTTCGCCGCCGCGACGCCGGAGACGTTGTTCACAGTCGCTGCCGATGGGACCTTGCGGACGCATGCGCTGGCCGGCACGCTGGCGCCCGGCGCCACGATCGATGCGTTTCTCGACAACGCGCGGTTGCGCGAGGAGCACGAGCTCGTCGTTGCGGACATCTGCAAGGTACTGGAGTCGCTCGGACTGGCGCCGCAGGCGGCCACGCCACGCGTGCGACCGGCGGGAGCCGTCTGCCATCTGGAGACACCGATTCTTGCACACGGCGCCGATCGCTGTACGCCGCAACAGTTGCGGAACGCATTGCATCCGACCGCTGCGATCGTCGGCGCGCCACGCCGCGAGGCCGCCGCATTCATCGACGCACTCGAACCGTTTTCCCGCGGCTGGTTCGCCGCGCCGTTCGGCTGGACCGACGGCGGGCGCAACAAGGCGGTCATCGCGATCCGTTCGGTGTGGCTCGACGACAGCGGTGCGCATGCGCTCGTCGGGGCCGGCATCGTGGCCGACTCCGAACCGGATCTCGAATGGGAAGAGACCGAGCGCAAACTCGACAACATGCGGCAGATGATCGGGATGGTCAACGCGTGAGCAACGGAGTTGCCAGCGCGAATGCGGCGGCTGCGGCAGCCGTCGTCGGCGCGTTCCGGGCCGCCGGAGGGACGCGGGCGGTCGTCTCGCCCGGATCGCGTTCCACGCCGCTCGTTCAGGCGCTGGCCGGGACCGATCTCGATGTCCGGGTGGTTCTTGACGAACGCACGGCGGCGTTCATCGCGGTCGGGGCTGCAAGGTCCGATGGCCGACCGGTCCTGCTTGTCTGCACCTCGGGAAGCGCCGGGGCGCACTATGGCCCGGCGGCCGCCGAGGCAATCGAAGCGGGACTGCCGCTGTGGCTGGTTACCGCAGACCGGCCGCCGGAGCTGCACGGCATCGGCGCGCCGCAGACGACACGTCAGCACGACTGGTACGGGGGAAACATCGCCCGGATCGTCGTCGCTGCCGCGGACGAAGTCGACCCCACTGAGCTGGCCGGCCGCGTCACGGCTGCGGCCCCGGATGCGGGCCCCCTGCACCTCAACATCGGATTTCGCGAGCCGCTCGTCGCCGATCGTGTGCCGCGCATCGACGTTGCACCGGTCTTGCGGCCCGCGGCCATACAACCGTGTCCGACGCCGCCGGCCGAGGATCTGGATCGCGCTGCCCGTCCACTGATCGTACTTGGTCCAGAAGCGGAGGGTCTCTGGCTCCCTGGTGGCTGGGAACGGTGGGCGCAGGAAGCGGACGTCCCGGTCGTTGCCGATGTGCTGGCCGGAACCGCAGCCGGGCTGCGCGGCCTCGACGGGATGCTGCGCGATGAGGCCCTTCGTGAGGCGTTGCAGCCTGACGTCGTGATGCAGTTTGGCCGATTGCCGACATCGAAGGCGCTTGGTCAGTGGCTCGCACGGTGCGAAGCCGAGGGCGTGCCGGTCTGGCACGTCTCGCCCGATCAACGGCCGCACGCGTGGCGCCCGTCGGATCGTGTCGTGACGGGCCCGATTGCAGCGCCAGATGTGGCGCCGCAGTCGACGCCGGGCTGGACGGCAACGTGGCAGGCGCTTGCCACGGCCGTTTCCGGCATCACGCTGGACCCCGGTTTCTGGGAGGCGCATATCTGGCGGGCGCTGGCGCAGGCGCTGCCCGACGGCGCAACGGTGCTGGCCGGATCGAGCATGGCGGTGCGCGACGCCGACCA
>RFIY01000361.1 GCA_003695505.1 Candidatus Dadabacteria bacterium
CGTTTCAGCGCCGACTCGATGAACTTGCGGGTATCGACGGTGACGATTTCGCCGTTGATTTCGGTGATCGTCGCGTCGCCCTCGTGATCGGGGGCGACGACGATGTAACCGTGCGCCGCCAGATACTCGGTCAGAAAGACGCTCTGGAACCGCACGCCGCCCGCGCCGTGACTGAAAATCACGACCGGCCAGCGTCCGGCGCGCAGCGGAGCGTCGCGCCGCCCCTGCACTGGAAAGTCGGGGATCGTCACATCGACCTGATCCCCGCCGAGCTCTTCGATCAGGTCGTCGACGACCTGCTGCAAGGCGGCTTCGCTGACCGAGAAAAACGCATCGAACGACGACGGGGGCAGCTCGCGCGCGCTGTCGTCCGCAGGGTACCAGATCGAGACCGGCACCGGCCGCGGGCACGAACTGCGGCCGCAGCCAGTCCAGGTCAGTGCGGCGCGGGTCTCGTCGATCCAGAGGTCGCTGCGTACGCCGACGGGATACGGCCCCGCGGTCCACGGGTCGAGATAGCCGCACGACGCGCAGCGCGCGCCGGCATCCGGGCCGTCGGATCCGGCGGTCGACGCGCCGTCGCAGGCTACAATGGAACACGACAGCAGGATCAACCCCAACAGATCTGGAAGGCGTATGCGCCGCAACATGCCTCTCAACGTTCGTCGGTTGCCGCTCAGCATAGCACCCCTCGTGTTGCTCGCGGTAATCGCGTCACTGACAACATCACCTGCGGATGCCGGCCGGTTCGAGCGCAAACTGGACCGCCACGAGCGACGCGTCGCGACGTGGGCGGCGAATACGACGCTGTCATCGGCGCAACTGACGCACCTGCTGGCGGCGCTGGTTCGTTATCCGGAACCGGTCCGCGAGGCGCTGCTGGAGGCCGCTCTGCGCGCCGCCGACGGCGGCTGGTCCGACGTCACGGCGACGATCGCCGCAAAGCTGCCGGAAACGTTGCGGCCTGCGACGGCGGCCGCCGAATTGCTGGTCGCCTTCCCGAAACTGACCCTCGAACTCGCCCATATTCTGGCCGCCGACCCCGACGGCGTGCGGGACTGGCTCACCGAGGATGCGCGCTGGCGTCACGAGATCGACGAGCGCGCGCGCAAACGCTGGATCCGGCTGTTGCGCAAGAACCCGTCCGCGCTGCAGCAGCTCGTCGATGTATCGCGCGCGTTCCAGGAGGAGTTCGCGCGCTCCCGACAGAAATGGGAGGCGCTGCAGGCGGCCGCCGATGCGGCGCGACAGCAGCTTTCCGCGGAAAAGCAGAAGCCGAAGACGCCCGCGCGGCAACTGGTCGTCGTTTCGGATACGCAGGCCTGGCTCTATACGCAGCCACCGACGCGTCTCGACCGCACCTGGGGCGATCCGTACAACACCTGGGCGTACTACGAGCCGGCGCCGCTCTGGCGTTCGCTCGCGGATCGGCGCGACCCGCTGGCCGCCGGCATCGAACAGCTCGAAAAGCAGGCGGTCACGGTCTGGACGGTGCCAAGCTATCAGGTCGTCCGCTATGTGCTGAGCCATACGGACCTGTACCCCGATCTGGCGGATGCGCTGTTGCGTCTGGCCGAATCGGGCCCGGTTCCCGAATCGGTGCGGGGCGCGATCGAAGCGTGGAAGGCCGCGGTCGCGATGCGCTTGCCGGATGCGGAACAGATCCTGCGCGCCGACGAGGGGCGCGGCCAGCGGCTGCGACGCCTCGCGCCGCGGTTGCGCGCGACGGACGTCGCGCCCTGTCGTGACCAGGAAGATTGCACCGCCGCCGCGCTCCTGCGACCGAAACCGTCGCTGGAGCCGCCGACCGAGATCCGCGAGCCCGACGTCGACCAGCTTGCGCTGGATCAGGTTCGCCGGGCCCGCAACATCCACGCCACGCTCTGGGCGCGGATCGCGCTCGAACGCGGCGACTGAGCGGCGCGGTCAGTCCCGGGGCCGGAGACGCTGCGGCGACTCGATGGCTTCGGGCGTGCAGCTCGGCGGTGCGACGACAGGATTGCAGCGGGACGGCGTACCACCGGTCAGTTCGAGCCAGTAGCCGTCGTCACGCATCCCCGGCACCGGAAAGTCGGTCGACAGCATCTGCGCACCACTCGTCAGCGCCGACACGGGACGCGCCGGGTCGAAGTCCTCACCGCCGGAATCGGCGTCGGCGCGCGTTCGCACGATGTAGTTTTTCGCCACGGTCGCCTGAATCTCGGTGTGGCGCTCGATCGGCTTGTCCATCAGCATGATCGCCGCCAATGGGTGCGGTGGCAGGTAGTTCGCAAACATCACGCGGCCTTCGAGCGTCTCGCCCTGATTCGTGTACTCCTCCCGCGCATCGCCGGAGTCGAGCAACACGAACACCGCCCGGCCCCGCACCTCGCCGAGCGTCGGCCAGCCAAACTGTTCGACGGATTCGGCCAGCGTCAGCCCATCACGGCGGACATCGTCGGGCACGAGCAGGCGCTCGCGCGGCCAGATAGCAAGGATTTCCTCGTCGATCGCGGTCACCCGTCCCGCGAACTTTTCCTTGTCGATGTCGTCCTTGGGCTCGATCATCACGACGATCGGATGATGACCCGGATGCGCGTCGGACCACCCCTTGAGCTGGAGCAGGCAGTCACGAAACAACGGACAGGTCGAGACTTCGTCGATGAACGGCACGTGGAAGACTTCGAGCGGGCCGCCACCCTCGGGAATGTGGACGTCGAGCTCGAACTGGCGCACCCCCTGGGTGGCCGCCTGTTCGTAGAGCGGCGCATGCGTATAGCGATAAAACTCGATCGCGTCCGGCGGCTCGACGTGGTAGCTATTGTGCGTGCCCTTCATCTGGATGTGATTGAAGCGCAGCTCGTCGTCGAGCGGATAGCCGAAATCGGGGGGCGTCGCATCGTCGCTGCAGCCGACCAGGGCCAGCGCCAGCAGCATACTCAGGAACATCTGCATCGGGAACCTCCATCCGTAGGCGCACGCATGTCAGCATAACCGTGCCTGCATTGCCACGCGATCTGCGGCGACGACCGGAAGGAGGTTCGACGTGGACTTCAGCTTTGATGCCGAGCTCGATGCGCCGGCCGACGCGGTGTTCAGGACACTGCAGTTCGACCTGTCCGAACTGATTCCGTTGCTGCCCAACATCGAGCGGGTCGATCTGGTTGCATCACAAGAGAATGAACAGGGCCTGCCGTACACGCTGCACCACTGGTTTGCGACACCCGGCATGGCGCCGACATTGATTCGTCCGTTCGTCACCGCGAACATGACGCAGTGGCTCGATCACGGCACCTGGAACGCCGCCGCCGGCACGATCGACTGGCGGTTCGAATCGCCGACGATGCGCGATCTGTACGATTGCGGCGGCACGCACCACGTGCTCGAGCGCGACGCCGGCCGCAGCACGCTGCGGTTCAGCGGCACGTTTGCCATCAACGCCGCCGCCGTACCCGGCGTGCCGACGTTTCTCGTCCGCCGCGTCGCCCCGGCGCTCGAGAAGTTCATGCTGAACATGATCGTCACGAACCTCCGGGAGCTGCCGCGCGCGATCGCAACGCATCTGGGCGGGCCGTCGGGCGCGCCCGCCAAACGGTAGCCACCAGGACGAGCCTGCACCCCTGTGCGGGCAAGCGGGCGCCTGAATTTCGCGCCCTCCCGCGCCCCGCGTTCCCGCAGTCCGTCGCCACGGCGCAGCGTGAGTCAGGTTCACGATGCGGCCAAGTACGACAGACGGCCAAATCCCGGATACGGTAAAGCGCCGCTGATTTCACGGCCCGGTTCAGCCCAGGCGGCGCCCAATTCAGGCGCCCGCTTGCCCGCACAGGGGTGCAGTGGTTGAGTCCCTGCCGGCGCTACCCGCCGACAGATGGCCGGCGCCCTGTTTGTCAGCCCGCGCCGTGCAGGAATACTTCGTGCAGGCGACGCATATGCTGTTCGATCGCCGCCGTATCATCGCGATCGAGTGGAATCAGGCCGCTCAGGACGAGGCTCGCAAACCCGTGAATCAGGGACCAGGCCGCGACCGCGACCTCGCCGGGCGGCCGCGACCGCGCACCATCGGTATCGAGCAAATCTGCGAGCACATCGAGCACCGTCTGAAACGAGGCCAGACCGGCCCCAAGCAGCGCCTTGCGCGAGGACACCTGGTGCAAGCCGTCGCCGAACATCAGCCGATACGGCACCGGATGGTCAAGCGCGAAGCGAATGTAGGCGCAACCGACGGCGATGGCCGCCTGCTCCGTGTCCGATTCGGCTGCGAGCGCTTCGCGCATGCGGCGGGTCAGCTCGCGAAAGCCTTGTTCGCCGACCGCGACCAGGATGGCCTCCCGATCGGCAAAGTGGCGGTAGGCTGCGTTGTGAGACACGCCGCAGCGACGCGCCAACGCCCGCATCGTCAGCGCCTCGAATCCGCCCTGCTCGACCAGCTCGACCGCCGCCCGCAACAGACGTTCGCGCGTGGCTTCCCCGCGTGCGGTGGGGGACCCCGTGGCTTTGCCCTGATTCGCCATGTTGACAGTGTACACGTTCGATGCTATGTTGACGATGTCAACATCAAGGAGCAGCCCAGTGATCCCAAACGTGTTGCTGACAGCAGCGGCCGTTGTATGGATGATCGCCAGCGCATCGCCTGCGGCAGGCACCTCTCCACCAGTGATGGCCGCCGACATCTTCGCGCGGCAGATCACCGACGTCGCCGGCCATGC
>RFIY01000362.1 GCA_003695505.1 Candidatus Dadabacteria bacterium
GACGGTCGGAACCGAACCGAAACCAACGCTTGCCGCGAAGCGGCACGAAAGCCGTCACCCGGCCCCGGGCCGGGGTCCCGCCGTGAGAAGCGCCCTCGCGAACGAGTACCGCAACCGACGATCCAGGCCGTGCAGCGAATGGACCCCGGATATCCGTCTACGACGAATTCCGGGGCGACGAGGATGGTGGCTTGCGGCGGATTCCAGGGCGCCGGTGACACAATGATCCGAACGCCCCGCTGCTCGTCGCCCCGGACCTGATCCGGGGCCCACCCGGCCGGCCGAAGGACGGCCGGAACCCCAACGAAACCAGCACCCGCCGCGCAGCGGCACGATAACCCGAACCTCGGCCGCGATATTTACGCCCCTGAGTTCACCGCCGCAACGGTGCCTTCCACAGTCGCCACGACTTCCGTCGCGGGCACCGGTTTGAACAGCACCGCAGACGCGTCATCTCGCCCCCATTCGTGCTCCGAACGCCCCGGTTCGGCCTGCGCCGTCAGAAACACCACGGGCAAATTCTGACGCAACTGCCGCACCAGATGCGCCAGCTCGAAGCCACGCAGGCCCGGCATCACGACATCAGTCAATAGCACATCGACTTCGTCCAGGTGCTCACGCAACCAGGTCAGTGCCTCGGTACCGTTGCCAAACGCCGTAACCTGATGCCCAGCGCGCTGGAATGCCCTGGTAATCAGATGCCGCACCGGCTCCTCATCCTCGCAATATAAGACATGCAGGGGACGCCGTTCCTCGGCGGCCACCTCCGGCGCTGTTTGTTCCTCGCCACGCACACGCGACACATCGGTCAGCGGCAACACCAGCACATACTCCAGTGTCCCATCGAGACGTGCTCTTGCGGTGAGATCCCCGGCCATCCGCCGTGAAAGGCGGCGCGCGGAAGCCAGCAGAATGCCGGCGTGTTGATCACTGCCTGGACGCCGCCAGAATGGCTCGAAGATCGACGTGACATCGCCCCCCTCGCAACGCTCGCCGGGATTGTGGATCGTCACCGTCACGCATCGCTCAGTGTCATCCTTTGTACATGCGATTCGAATCGGCTGCTGATCATCCGCAGCCAATGAGACTGATGCGGTCATGATATGAACAAAGAGATCCTGCAGCTCCGAACGCGAGACATTGACCCAGATGGCTTCGTCGTTTGCGGTCACATCAATCCGCGGCCGCCCGCCCCACGATCGAATCAGAATGGCGGCAACCTTTTTGGCAAATGCAACGACGTCCACTGGCTCGGGTCGTGATGCTGGCGGGCTGCCAAGCGCGCGAAGTTGCCGGGTCAGATCCCGGGCGGCCTCTACCGCTGCGACCATATCTCCGAGCGCCGTCACTGCCTCCTCGTCCCTGGATACAGATGCGCTGTCGAGCAAGTACTGTGCGCCGGAGAGCACAACCTGGAGCTGATTGTTCAGCGCGTGATTCAGCCCGCTCGCGAGCCGATCCAGCAGTTCGCTCCGCTCCCGCTCCGCCTGCGCGGCGTCGCGCTGGCGCAGCGCCGCCGACAGCGCCACGAAACGGTCCGAAACATTCGCCACCGGCAACGGTGCGTCAGCGAGCCGCAGCAATTCGACGCGCTGAATAAAGTTGCCTCGAACCATGACATAGATCACATGCCCCAACGCAATCGCGCTCAAGGATACGCCGGTCAGAAACAGGATCGGCGTCCAGGAGTGGGGGCCCAGCCAATGGCCTGGCGTGGTCAGATAAAACGCGCCGAACCATGAAGTCACCAGGGTAAGAGTAGCAAGGATGCGCGCCCGTAACGGCACAATCAGCAGCACCGTGACGAACGGAATGACATAAATCGGATAGAACAATTGCGACGTCGGGCCGGCGAAGCGACTGACAGCCCAGCCATCGGCCGCCAGCTTGACAGCAACAATGGCAACGAATATCGCAACCGGATGTTGACGCGCGCGCGGCACACGAGCAAGAAGGAACCAGACCGTGATCGCCGCCAGGACGACACCAGACCGGAATACGAACAGAATTCTCATTCCGTCCGGATCGTTCGCAAAAACGTACAGATCGGCTGGCCAGAGCACCACGACAACGATACTCAGAGCAATGGCGATCAACTGGATCATCCGAATCGCCAGATCGCGGCGAAACCGGGCAAAAGCCAGTTCGACTTCCGGGGAACTTTCGGGGTAATCAAAGAACTCTGCGACGTGGCGCCGAAGCAGGCGCCGCAACGCCTGCAGCGGCTGCGGGACAAATCTGTGCCGTGAAGCTGTAGTCGCCCGAGGCTGTCGACGCGGCTTTGGCACTGCTCGCTGGCTTCCCGCGATCCCCTGCTGCCGATGCCCGAACAGGCGCTCGGCAAACATTGTTTAACTCTCTACATACTACAGGAATCGCCGATGGCTGACGCAAAAAAGCTCGCCGCAAACCTCGTTTGCGGCGAGCTCCGAGTCATTCTGCCTGCGCCGTGCAGGCTGATGGCCGTTCAGGATGTCGCGACGTTCGGGCCGGCCTGGCGTACCTCGTCGCTGACTTCATCGGCGAACTGCCGGAAGTTTTCCACAAACATCGCAGCCAGCTTCGCGGCCTGCTCATCATACGCAGCGGGGTCGCTCCAGGTATTACGGGGCATCAGCACGTCATTTGGGACATCGGGCACTTCGGCGGGAACGGCGAGGCCAAATACCGGATCGGTTGCATACGCGACGCCGTCAAGCTGCCCTTTGAGCGCGGATCGCACCATTTGCCGTGTCCAGGCCAGTTTCATCCGCGAGCCGACACCATACGGGCCGCCGCTCCATCCCGTATTGACGAGCCAGATCGACGGTTTGTGCTGCTCGATCTTTTCGGCGAGCAGTTCCGCATAGCGCGCCGGATGCAACGGCAGGAACGGGGCGCCGAAGCAGGTCGAAAAGGTGGCCTGCGGCTCCGTCACACCGATTTCGGTGCCCGCGACTTTCGCCGTGTAGCCGGACAGAAAATGGTACATCGCCTGCGGCGTCGTCAATTTGGAGATCGGCGGCAATACACCGAACGCATCGGCCGTCAGAAACACGACATTCCGCGGATGCCCGGCCACACCGCCCAGATCGACACGTCCCTCGGGCAGGTTCGTGACCGGATACGAGCTGCGCGTATTCTCGGTCAGCGACACGTTGTCAAAATTGGGATTGCGGCGCTCGTCGAGGATCACGTTCTCGAGAATCGTGCCGAACCGGTGCGAAGCGTCCCAGATCTCGGGTTCGTTCTGGCGACTCAGATTGATCACCTTGGCGTAACAACCACCCTCGATGTTGAACACACCGTTGCTGCCCCAGCCATGCTCGTCGTCACCGATCAGCACGCGTTCGGAATCGGCCGACAGTGTCGTCTTGCCGGTCCCCGAAAGGCCGAAGAACAGGGCGACATCGTCACGATTAACGCCGTAATTGGCGCTGCAATGCATACTGAGGATACCCGTCTCGGGCAGCCGCTTGTTCATGACCGAGAAAATCGTCTTCTTGATCTCGCCGGCATAGTGCGTGCCACCAATCAGCGCAGTCCGCTCGCGAAAATTGATCACGACAAACGTTCCGCTGCGCAACCCCAGGGCTTCGGCATCTGCCTGCAGATCAGGCGCATGGTAAACCGTGAATTCGGGTTCGAAATGTTCCCACTCCGCTGCAGACTCAGGGCGCACAAACATGTTCCACGCAAACAGATTGTGCCAGGCATATGTATTGACGATGCGCACCTTCATCCGCTCCGTCGGATCAGCGCCGGCGTAACCGTCGAAGACATAGAGCTTTTTCTGGCTCAAATAATCGAAGACGAGCTTGCGCAGCTTGTCGAATACATCTGGCGCGATCGGCTGGTTGACGTCACCCCACCAGATCACATTCTCGGTCGTCTCGTCACGGACCGTGTACTTGTCTTTTGCGGAGCGACCGGTGTGCTGACCGGTTTCCGCGACAAGCGCTCCGGCGTCTGCCAGACGGGCCTCACCGTTGCGAATCGCATGCTCATACAGTTCCGCGCGGGGAAGGTTGTGAAAAATCTCGGCACCTGGCTCGAATCCGAGCCCCTTGAGCGTCTGGCCCTGCGTCATGACGACCTGTCCTTTCCCGAGAAAGTCACCGGCGCGGTTGACGTCGCCGGCAAAAAATACGAGCCGTGCGCTCCGCGTTGCGGAACGGCGCCGGCATCGGTACTGGTGATCAGAAAAGGCTCGCAGGACTCCTGCAGACGCTGCGAACCCGATGGTTATATTTTAACAAACCGTCCTGAAACGCGGAGAATACCGCACTACCACGCGCCCGGCCGCTGCATCAGTGTCGCCGGGTCGTCAAACCACTGCTGCGGATCGCGGCTGCTCCTGCTATCGTCTTCGTGCGCCAGCAAGGCGTCAAGCTGGTCCTTGCGGAACGGCATGAGCAACGTCTTGTTGCGGGACCAGGGATTCGCCGGACGCCCTGTCTTGAGATCGATCTCGCGAAACGTGATGCCTTCCGGCACGTCAAAATCGTGAACCGGGATCCCCTCGTGCACGGCCGCCATGTAACGCACCCAGATCGGGCTCGCGGCGCGCGAGCCGGTTTCGTATTTTCCCAGGGGGCGCAACTGGTCAAAACCGACCCAGACCGCCGATGCATAATCCGCCGTGAAGCCGACGAACCAACTGTCGATGTTGTCGTCTGTCGTGCCCGTCTTTCCGGCCGCAGGGCGTCCGAGCGCCCGGGCGCGCCAGCCGGTACCGCGCTCGACAACGTTGCGCAGCAAGAACGTCATCTGGTATGCCGTCTCCGGCGAAATCGCCTGCGGGAACTCCGTCAGCGGCAACGAAGCCACAGGGGGAGCCGAGACCAAACCAAACGGCACGCTGCGCCGACCAGGCGGCGGCGTCATCTCAAAGGGGTCGTAGGGGTTGATTGTCTCGGCGCTCGTCGGCGGCAGATACGAATAGACGTGATTGCCCGCCGCGTCCCAGATGTCGCGAACAAATTCGACCTCGGGTCGGCGACCGCCGTTCGCAAACGTCGCATAGGGGCGAATCAGCTCGATCGGGGTTACCACACCCGACCCCAGCGCCATACTGAGGTCGTCTGGCAGCGGACTCGTGATCCCAAGCTGACGCGCACGTTCCTTGATCGTCGAGATACCGAGTTTTTGTACAAGCTGGATTGTCACGACATTGCGACTGTACGTCAGTGCATCGACGAGCGTCATCGGGCCGTAGAATTTGCCTTCGTAATTCTTCGGCTTCCAGCGGAACTGGCGCTCGGCATCCTCGTAGACCAGCGGCGTGTCGATCAGAATGCTGGCCGGAGAAAAGCCGTTGTCCAGGGCTGCCGAATAGACGATCGGCTTGAACGCACTACCCGGCTGTCGTCGCGCCTGAATCGCCCGATTGAACTGACTCTCGGCAAAGTCATACCCCCCGACCAGCGCGATCAGTTCTCCCGTCTGCGGCAGCACCGAGACCAGCGCGCTCTGCGCATCCGGTCGTTGTTCCAGCAGGAGCACCATCGTCGGGCCCTGCTCGGAAAGCTCCTGAAGTTCCTCGATGGCCTCTTCGATGTCGCGCGGGCGAATGCCATATCGCCTGACGTGCGCCTCATCCCAGGGGCGCACCAGAATCCGATCACCGACACGCAGTCGCTCGGCGGGCCGCCGGACGGTCTCTTCGCCGGCACTTTTCTCGGGGTCGATTTCACGCGCCCAGCGCATACCCGCCCCCGAAAGGCGACCGACGCCGCGACCAAAATCCACCCACGCCAGTGTGCGCGTCATGCCCGTCACAACGCCCTGAAACACATCATCCGGTGTCAACACGTCCGTGACCGGCAATGCAGGCGCCGTCAGCTCCAGAACCGGGCCAACCAGTGCCACGACATTGCCATAAGTACGTTTACGCACCAACGCGTCGACCAGTTGCTCACATTCGCTGATCGCCGCGGGCATCTCGGCGTCGGTGAGGTGTGTCAGCGGACCTCGATAGCCGCGGCGCTTGTCGAGATTTTCGAGTCCCCATCTGACCGCCTGTTGCGCCGCGGTGACGGCCTGCAGGTCAAACGTGGTATAGACCTGGAGTCCGCCCTGCATGACGGTATCCTCATCAAACCGCTCCAGCAGCCAGGCGCGCAACGCGGCATCAACCCACGGGGCACGCCAGCTTGGCGCCTCCCAGCGAATGATCCGCACCGGCTCCGCAGCCGCCTCATCCGCGGCCTGCTGCGTAATCCGCCCCGTCTCGACCATCCGCCGCAGAACATAGAGTTGCCGTTGCCGCGCCTTCTCGGGGCTGACGTGCGGCGCGTAACGCGACGGGGCCGGCGGCAGGCCGGCCAGGATCGCCGACTGCGCCAGTGTCAGATCCTCGGGGGATACGCCAAAATACATTTGCGCGGCCGCGCCAACACCATACGCCCCTCGCCCAAGGTAGATCTGGTTCAGATAGAGAAAGAGAATGTCGTCCTTGGTCAGATTGCGCTCCAGTTTGAGCGCCAGCAGGATCTCCTTGATCTTGCGCGAAAACTTGCGTTGCTGGGTCAGAAAAAACGAACGCGCCACCTGCTGCGTGATGGTACTGGCACCCTGCCGTATCCGGCCGGCGACGACCATTTTCCACGCCGCCCGCAGGATCCCGAGTGGATCGATGCCAAAGTGCTCGTAGAACTGGTCATCCTCGGCCGCGATAAATGCGTCACGAAGGTGCTTCGGCATCTTGTTCAACGGCACAATGATGCGCCGCTGCGACGCGAACTCGGTCAGCAGGCGCCCATGACGGTCCCAGACCTGCGTAATCAATGCGGGCTCGTAGTTCTTCAGGGAGTCGATCCGCGGCAACTGACTGTTAAACCAGGCCAGTAC
>RFIY01000053.1 GCA_003695505.1 Candidatus Dadabacteria bacterium
GCCGCGCCGGCGATGCTCCAGTTTGAGCTTCCGGCACCAGAGCGGATGCGCCAGGCGACGGCGCCTGTCGTCGGGATGCTCGCCTGAGACCAGCCATCAACCTCGCTGACCGGTTCGACAGGGGTCTGGTACGGCGTGGTGCTTGGGGACGGGCAATGACAGTAGGCGAGAGGCAGCCATTCGATTTGGGCATCCGGTGGATTGTCGCCCCGCCACTGCAGGCCATTCGGCGTGCGTCCGGCATCCTGAACGCGTACTTCAGGCGCGTCGCGCAGAGCAAAGCCACGCGGGTCGCCACGGCGGCCGCAGCCAACCGTCGCGAGCGCGATCAGTCCTGCAGTGACGGCGGCGAGAGTTCGAAGGCCCATGGGCGGGCAGGCGGAGTCAGGTCCAGTGATTCGATACGTTGTCGCGTTCGGGAAATCGCCGCACGCACCTGGTCCGGCGCGGGACCGCCGCGTCGGGCGCGCGCTTCGAGACTTGCCTCGATCGTCATCGCGGCCTGGGCTCGTTCGTCGAGATCGGGATGCAGTGCCCGCAGCTCCGTCAGCGGCAGATCACTGACATCGCAACCGAGTTCCTCGGCGCGCCGCACGGCCTGACCGACGAGGTGGTGCGCTTCGCGGAACGGCAAGCCGAGCACGCGTACGAGATGGTCGGCCAGATCGGTCGCCAACAGATGGCCGCCCGCGAGCGCGGCGGACATCGCATCGGCGCGAATGTCCATGGCGCCGATCATGTCGGACCAGGTGCCGAGCAGATCGAGCATCGTCAACACGGTATCGAACGTCGGCTCCTTGTCCTCCTGAAGGTCCTTGTTGTACGTCAGCGGCAGTCCCTTGAGCGCGCTGCCCAGCGCGACGGCGTTGCCGAGCAGCCGGCCGCTCTTGCCGCGCGCCAGTTCGGCCAGATCGGGATTCTTCTTTTGCGGCATGATCGACGAGCCGGTGCAGAAGCCGTCGGGCAGCGTAATCCAGCCGAATTCCGTGGACATCCAGAGAATGAGATCTTCGGCCCAGCGGCTCAGGTGAAGCCCGCAGAGCGCGAACGCGGACAACGACTCGAATGCGAAGTCGCGATCCGATACGGCATCCATGCTGTTGTCGGTCGGCCCGTCGAAGCCGAGACCGGTCGCGAGCCGTTCCCGGTCGACGGGATAGGGGCTGGCGGCGAGCGCGCCACTGCCGAGCGGGCAGCGGTTCAGCCGTCGCCGCGCATCGACGACCCGCTCCAGATCGCGACTGAACATTTCGGCATAGGCGTGCAGCGCGTGGCCAAAGGTGACGATTTGCGCGCGTTGCAGGTGCGTGTACCCGGGCACAGGGACATCGGCCCAGCGTTCGGCCTGGCGCAGCGTCGTTTCGATCAGTTCACGCAGCGCGGCGGCTGCCAGATCGAGGCCATCGCGCAGCCAGAGGCGGAACACCGTCGCGACCTGATCATTGCGGCTGCGGCCGGTATGAATGCGTTTGCCTGCGTCGCCGACCCGGCGTGTCAGCTCACGCTCGAGGTTCATGTGGATGTCCTCGTCCGCAATCGAAAAGACGAGCTTGCCATGGCGCAAATCGGCCTCGATGGCTTCGATGGCCGCGCGAATATCGGCGATTTCGTCGGCGTTCAGCACGCCGATGGCATGCAGTTCGTCGGCATAGACGCGATTCTGCCACAGGTCATATGGCGCGAGGCGCCAGTCGAACGCGATCGAGGCGTTGAGCCGGTCGAACGCGCCGTGGCGCGGTCCCGAGAACCGGCCGCCCCAGGCTTTGTCGGTCGTGGTCAAGGTGTTGTCCGTTCTGACTGAATGCTGAGGAGCGGCTGTTTGGGTTGGTCGAGTTCTGGCATGTTCCAGATCGGCTCGCCAATGATCTGTCGCACGAAGCCGTCCGTGCCGTACTCGATCACTGCGGTACCGCGGTCGTAGACCGTGCCGAGTTCATCGACCTCGAAGTAGTTGAACACGTCGGGTTCGCACGGCGTGTCACTACAGCTGCCCGCGACGCGGTGTAGCGCGAACCAGTACGCGCCAGGACGGGTGCGCACATAGGCCGACGCCGCGGCGCATGGCTCATTGACTGCATCACAAAGCGCGTAATCGCGGGCCTCTTGCCATTCGTCGCGCACACGGCTCCACGCCTCACCGACCGTCAGCGCGACCATGCCCTGGCGTGTCGTGTTGACGGGATCCGGCGATCCACAGGCAAACAGCGCCGCGCACCCCGCGGCGATCAGCAGCACACGCATCATCCCGACATGGTAGCGGGCTGAAGATCGAATGTCGATCCGCCGGCCAGGCATCAGTCCACAGGATCGCCTGCGGGCGAACTGTCGTCATGATCAGCATCGACCGCGGAGCGCGAACTGAGCGCGATCCAGAATGCCATCGCGCTGACGAGCATCAGCAGACCGGCCGCGCGCGGTTCGTGGTTGAACGTTAGGACGAGGCCGAGCGAGCCGAGGCCGCCGGCCAGTGCGACGAGCAGTCGCACGACGCGCGCCGGGGCGAGGCCACGATCGAGCAGCCGGTGGTGAATATGGTGGCGGTCGGCCTGAAACACGCCGCGCAGACGCTGGCCCAGTGTCGCGGGCTCGTCGGAACCGAGCCGCCGGAAAACGGCCCAGGTCGTATCGATCAGCGGCAGCGCGAGCACCGCCAGCGGCATGAATACCGCAAAACTGGCGACGCTTTTCTGACCGGTCAGGATCGACAGCAGGGCGAGCAGGTAGCCGATCAGGTAGCTGCCGCTGTCCCCCAGAAAGATCTGGGCCGGATTCAGGTTGTAGGGCAGAAATCCGAGCAAGGCGCCAATCAGCGGCACCGCAAAAATGAGCCCGGCATCGTGCCCGCGCACGAACAGGACCAGCGCAAACAGCGTCGCCGCGACGAATCCCAGTGAGGCCGCCAGTCCGTCGAGACCGTCGATCAGGTTCCAGGCATTCGTGATCAGCACGATCCAGAACAGATTCACCGGCAACGCCGCAGCGCCCAGATCGAGTGTGTCGCCGACGAAGGGAACCGATACGTGGTCAAAGCGAATCCCGTAGTGCCAGGCAACCCAGGCGGCGGCCAGTTGTACCGCGAGTTTCGGCAGCGCGCCAAGCCGATGCACGTCATCGACGCAGCCAATCGCGAAGACCAGTCCGGCCCCGATCGCAAAGCCTGGCGCGTGCGTGCGCCAGGCTGGCACGATCGCGCCGCCGCCGACCAGCAATACGATCCAGCCAGCGGCGATGCCAAGCATCACGGCCAGCCCGCCGAGCCGTGGGACCGCGGATATATGGACTTTGCGTTCGTCGGGCAGGTCGATGGCGCCGATCCGGTGCGCGAGCGCGATCACGACAGGCGTGATCAACAACGCCGTGACTGTGGCCGCGACCGCGGCGGCCAGCGCCAGCAGTGGCGAGCTGGTCGTCAGCATCGCTTTATTGTAGCGGTGCAAACAGCGTTAGTCACGGGCTCGGGTCACGCATTGCCGCGACCTCCTGCAGCAGCCTGTCCCAGCGATCGACGGCGATCCGGGCCGACGCGTGTTCGGCGACCCAGGCGCGGCCCCGCGCCGCCATGTCGTGCAGTGCTGATCGGTTCGCGGCCGCATCTCTTAGCGTCTGCGCCAGTGCGGCGGCATCTCCGGGTGGCCAGCAAAAGCCGCAGCCCGC
>RFIY01000363.1 GCA_003695505.1 Candidatus Dadabacteria bacterium
CGGTCGCCGCAGGGGCGTGTGGTGCACGCGACCGGAGACGAAACGCACATCGGGCGTATCGAGCCGGTTCGAATTGAGCGGGCAACGGCCAATGCGTTGTATGGTGCGCTGGCCGGCGGCTCGAACACTGCCGCAGTAGCCGCGGTGCGTTGAACAGGTGGCCGGTCGCGAACAACTGATATTTCTGACCGGGCATGCCGGCGGCGTGCCGTCGAGCTGGACGGCATTGCTCGAACAGGAAGCGCTGCCCCCATTGCGGGTCGCGGAATGGGATGAGCTGCTCGATACGGGCGAAGGTGACCTGATCTTCGTCTTTCCCGACCGCCTCAACGAGCGTCGGCCGAACGACGCCAATGTTGCGCGCCGCCTGCCGGGTGCCTGCTGGGTGGCGGTACTGGAAGATCCCTCTCCGGGCGCTGTGCGCGATGTGGTTGCGCGCGGCTATGACGAGGTGGTCGACCTGAGTGGAGATCCGGCGCTCGTGATTGCACCGGTCTTGCGACTGCGACGTCGTTCGGGCGAGGTGCGGGAAGGCGCGAAGCTTCTCGAAGAGAGCCTGGAAGCCTATCAGGAACTGAGTGCTCTGGATCGTGTGCGCCGCAGCCTGCGGATCCTCGATTTGCGCGAGCTGGGGCAGCGCATCGTCGAGGATCTGGCCGAGGTGATCGGCGAATCTTCGGGTGTGATGTGGTTGCCCGAGGAAAACGTCGAACAGGCTGGACTGCTTCGTGCGCTGGTCGATACCACGGGGCCATCTTCGGACCGGTTGTTTGCGCTGCATCAGTTGCATATGGCTCGGGAGCTGCTCGACGGGGAGATCCTCGAAGGCGAACTCGACGGGGTCAACTCGATTCTGGTGCCGTTCGTCGAAGGGGGGTTGTTGCTTGCGCTGGTACAGATTCCGCGTGGCAATGCGCAGGCAATGCTCCACCGCGATCTTCGACGTCTGCGCATGCTGCGAGACTGGTTTCGACTGGCGCTGCAGAACAGTTTCGAGACCGAGCAGATGCGCAAGGTGCTGCGAAGCCGCTATGGAGATTTCTTTGCACCTGAGTCATTTCGACAGCATCTGGACAAGGCGATCCTGCAAGCGTCTCGCTATCGGCGTCCGCTCAGCGTCGCGGGGCTGTTCGTTGATTTGCCCGAACAGCAGCGGCAACGGGTCTTCCAGTTTCTGCTCGGTTTGTTGCGTGACGCCGACGTGTTCGAGGAACCTGACGCACGACGCGCACGCATCTTCCTTCCGGAGACCGATTACATGGGCGCGCTTCAGTTCTTGCGGCGGATCCGTCGCGAGATTCAGCAGCGATTCCCATCGTCGGTATACGAGCGTCTGGTGGCCACGGCCGTGTCCTACCCGTGGCACGGTGAATCGACGAATGACATGTTCGAGGCACTGGGGCACGCCCTCGATGACGCCGTGCGCGCGCAGGAATTGGCCGCGCGGGTTCGCCGAGAGCCGCTGATTCGCGGTTTGCACGAGCTGCATGCCATGAGCGAGCTTTTATTCGACGATCCGAATGAGTGGGCCGATTTCGCCTTTCATTTTGTTCAGGAAACGTCGCTGTGCGATCCCGACGCGAGCCGACTGCTGTTGTTTCTCGGCGGGCACCGCCAGTCACTGCGGACTTTCGCGCCGTTGTTCGAATTCCCGGCGCGCTGGGACCGGATGCTGGTTGCTGCCGCGCTTGATGCCGAAGAGCACGAACCGGACTCCGGTCCAATCGCGATCATTCGGGACGCGGCCATGCAGGACGTGTACCTGTTCGCGCACGAGCGCCCCGAGTCCGCGTTGCTTGGATGGGTCATTGCCGGCGATGACGGTGACTGGCGGGGTGGCATCGTCCGCCGCACCGATCTGATTCGCGCGGTGTTCGACCGCTTTGAGGATCAGTACCTGTTGCATCAGCGCTGGGCACAATAATGGCCGGCCGGACCATATTGCTCGGCGCATCCGCCGGCGAGATGACGACGCGGCTTGTCGAAGCACTGGAGCGCTGCGACATTCACAGCGAGGTCGTCGCCAACGGGCCACAGGTCATGGAACGGGCGCTGTTTGAGCGCTACGACGCGGTCGTGCTCGACACCAGCATGGCGCTGCTCGATCCACGCCAACTGCGTGACCTGCTCAAGACGAATCCGCGCACACGGTCACTGCCCATCCACATGCTCGACCTGGAGTCACGGGCGCCGGATGATCCGGTATATTTGCGCAAGGCCGTCGATGATCTGTCCTGGATCGGGCCACTGATGCCGGCCGATCGCAGCCCGACGGCGGGAGTCGTGACGGCCGACCTGGGAGAAATCCAACTGCCCGATATGCTGCAAATGTTGTTGCAGAACCGGCGCGCCGGCGTCGTGCAGATCGAATCGCGCGGGCGGCTGGGGCTGATCGAAGTCAGCGCCGGTCAGTTCGGGCGGATTCAGCTCGAATCACACGAAGGGCTCAAGGCGCTGTCGCGGATGCTGTCGTGGGAGACCGGCAGCTTTCGCTTCCAGCCGAAAGAACAGGTCGAACCCGCCGCGGGAAGCGATGCGATCGGGATGCTGCTCGATGCCGTTCGGCTTGCGGACGAAGCCGCGAAGCTCCGTGAGCGTGTACCACCTGGGAGTCGTCTCGGGTTTCTGGCAAACGGCAAGGGCGCACCACGCGAGTCCCTGCACGAAGAAATTCTGATGCTGATCGACTTTTACGGCGCCGTGGACGACATTCTCGAGCGCGTGCCGGAACCGGATGCGATGATCCTCGAGGCGATCCTTGCGTTGCAGGAAGGAGGCTGGGTCGAAATCCGTCTGCCGCGAGATGTCGCCGATACCAGTCAGTTTGGCGATATTGACGTCCGGGCTGAACTGCGCGGTGCCGAGCATCCGATTGTCTGGGTCGTCGGGCAGGCGCCGGATATCCCGCGGATCCTCTGGAACGACGCCCGGATGCAGCAACGGCTGATTGCGCGCCGCTCCATTCGCAACAGCGGCCGTTTTGGTGGGCACGGCTGGATTGTTGATCTCGGTGAGCAACGGGCCTGGCTGCGCTTCGTCCCCGCATCTCCGATGCTGGCGGCGATCGCGGATCGACCCGGGTTCGTGCATGCCGGTGCGATCATGGTGTTTTCAGAAGTCGATGGAGATGACGTGACGGCCCTGGTCGAGGCGGCCGGTGAACTCGAAAAACTGGGTGCTCATCCGGTGTGGCTGCCTCTCGACCAGCAGACAGGTGTCGATGAGGCGGCGGTCTGGATCGATGAGGCCGGCCGTGAACTTCCCGGCACGATTCTCCATCCATCGGACGACCTGCCGCAGCAATTCTGGCAGGCGCTGCGTGTTGCCGTTGGCGAGGCCGGTGAATGGTGAAGCGACCGCTTGCCCTGGCCGTCGCGCTGCTGGCTGGTTGTGGTACGCCGTTCGGGATCTATCACGAGGTGCGACCCGGTCAGACGCTCTATCGGATCGCGCGGACATACGGCGTGGATCCCGCAAAACTGCAGCGCCTCAATCGGATTCAGGATCCAACGCGCATCCGACCAGGCGACATGATCTTTGTGCCAGGTGCCGATCGCACGCGCGAGGTGCCGACGATGCCGACCGGCGGCAAACGCACCGCGACGACGACGCGTTCAACGCAGCCGCCACCGAAAGGCAGTTCCGGAGCCAGGGAAAGAGTCGAAATCGCGTCGCGGCCAAAGGCCACCTCCACGCCGAAGTCGACCTGGTCCGGCGGCGACGCGCCGAAGCTGATCTGGCCCGTTCCCAAAGGCGAGGTCAGCAGCGGCTTCGGGCAGCGCGACGGCGCGCCGCACGATGGCGTCGATATCCGTGCGCCAGAAGGCTCGCCGGTGCTTGCGGCCGCCGACGGGCGGGTCATCTATTCGGGGGACGGCCTGAAAGGCTATGGCAATCTGATCATCGTGCGCCATCAGGGGAGCTGGGCGACGGTATACGCCCACAACAAGGAAAACCTGGTCAATAAGGGCGACTTTGTCGTGCAGGGGCAGAAGATTGCGACGGTTGGTCAGACCGGACGCGCCAGCGGGCCACACCTCCATTTTGAAGTGCGGTTCGGGAAGGCGCCAAAGAATCCTTTACAATATCTGGCTCAACGATCGACATCCTCCGGGAGCTGACATGGACGACTTTCGCTGCTGGTATCGGGGCATCGACCCGAACTTCGACGAGGTATATGCAATCGACCGCGTGATCTATCGCGGCGAACAGAGCGGCGCACTGCTCGAAGTCGAGCACGACCGCGAGGCCTGGCGGGCCGCAGGTGATGCGGACTGGTGGCGCGACCTGTTCAGCCGTCGCTGGGGCAGTGTGACCCACCCGCACAACAGCGGTGTCTGGGGCAAAAAGGAATGGGTGCTGCCTGTCGTGGACGAGGACAACATCGTCACCCTCGGTGAAGGGCGCACCCATCTGATGCCGGTGCCACGTTACGGTGAGCGCGTCGGCGTGCCCAACGTCTGGATCAAGATGTGCGGCAACAGTCACACCGGCAGCTTCAAGGACCTTGGTATGACGGTGCTCGTGTCGATGGTCAACCAGATGCGCGCCGATGGCGCCGATATCCCGGCCGTGATTTGCGCATCGACCGGAGACACCTCCGCGGCGCTGGCCGCGTATGGCGCAGCGGCCGGAATTCCGACGATCGTCATGCTGCCGCGCGGCAAGGTTTCAACGGCGCAGCTCGTGCAGCCACTGGCCAATGGCGCCCTCGTGCTCAGCCTTGATACCGACTTCGATGGCTGTATGGCGCTCGTGCAGGAGCTGACCAGCAAATACAACCTCTATCTCGCCAACTCGATGAACAGCCTGCGCGTCGAGGGCCAGAAAACGGTGGCCTACGACATCGTGCAGCAGCTCGGCTGGGACGTGCCGGACTGGATCATCATCCCTGGGGGCAACCTCGGCAATGTCAGCGCCCTCGCGAAGGGTTTCGAAGATCTCGAAGCCGTCGGCATCATCGACCGTCGCCCGCGGATTTGCTGCGCCCAGACCGACCTCGCGAATCCGCTTTACCAGAGTTATCGCGCCGGCTGGGCCGACCTTGATCCGGTGACCGCGGGCGATACGCTCGCATCCGCGATCCGCATTGGCAACCCCGTCAGTTTTCCGAAGGCGGTGCGCGCGCTCAAGGCGTTCAACGGCGTCGTCGCGTCGGTGTCCGAACAGGAACTCGCCGATGCCGCGGCGGCTGCCGATCTTGCAGGGACATACAGTTGTCCGCATACCGGCGTTGCGCTCGCGGCGTTCGAGCAGCTCGCGCGCAATGGCGAGATCGGCCGCGATGACCGTGTCGTGATCGTCAGCACCGCGCACGGGCTCAAGTTCACCGAGTTCAAGGTTGGCTATCACGAAGGTGCGCTGCCGGGCATCGAGCCGGCGCACGCCAATCGGCCGGTCGAGCTGCCGGCCGACCGCGACGCGATCTGGGACGCCATCCAGCGGGAGCTTGAGCGGCGCTGAGGCAAGTCTCGATTCGAAAGGCGCGCCTGCTTTTGCTAGACTGACAGGAGCCGCAACCGGCATGCAGGATGCCCGCGGCGAGCCTTCGCGGTTACCTGATCGCGTACACCGACAACCCGTCTTTTTGCCGTCTCCGGGAGGAACCGTCATGCCCGAAGTTTACACCAGTGTTGATGCATTGAACGCCGCTGTCCCGAGCGCCGATCAGGCCGCCGCACATATCGATGATCTGGTTCATACCTCGACCTTCAGCGACGATGAGGCAACCCGTGATCGCGCGCGGGAACTGATTCGCGCCGCCGCCGAGGCGCAAGGCGCCGGTCCGGGCAGCATTCAGAACCTCTACGAGGCGATGGGGCGAGGCGAAGTCGACGGTCTGACCGTGCCTGCGATCAACATCCGCACCATGACCTATGACGTCGCTCGTGCGATTCTCCGCGTCGCGAAAAAACTCGATGCGGGCCCGATCCTGTTCGAAATCGCCCGCAGCGAGATCGGCTATACAATGCAGCGTCCGGCGGAGTACGCGGCATCTGTTCTTGCGGCCGCCGTCAAGGAAGGCTGGACGCAGCCGGTGATGATCCAGGGCGACCACTTCCAGATCAACGCGGCCAAATACAAGGCGGACGCCCAGGCCGAAGTCGATGCCGTCAAAGGTCTGATCGATGAGGCGATTCCAGCGGGATTCTACAACATCGATATCGATACCTCGACCCTGGTCGATCTCAGTTTCGATGACGTGAACGAGCAGCAGCGACTCAATTATGAAGTCGGCGTCGAACTGAACAAGTATGTCCGTGAGCGCGAGCCCGAAGGCGTGACCATCTCCCTGGGCGGCGAGATCGGCGAAGTCGGCAAGGAAAACTCGACCCCCGAAGAACTGATCGCCTACATGGACGGCTATCTGAAGCTGCTGCCCGAGGGCATGAAGGGCATTTCCAAGATCAGCGTCCAGACGGGGACGTCTCACGGCGGCGTGCCGCTGCCCGATGGCTCCATTGCCCAGGTCAAGGTCGACTTCGAAACGCTGACCGAACTGGGGCGCATCGCGCGTGAAAAGTATGGCATCGGCGGTGCGGTGCAGCACGGTGCGAGTACACTGCCCGATGAGCTGTTCGACAAATTCACGACCTGCAATACCTGTGAAATCCATCTGGCGACCGGTTTCCAGAACATCATCTACGACCACACGCCGCAGGAACTGCTGGATCAGGTCTATGCGTGGTTGCGTGAACATTGTGCGGGCGAACGCAAGCCGGATCAGACCGACGAACAGTTCTACTACAAGACGCGCAAAAAGGGCTTCGGGCCGTTCAAGAAAGCATTCTGGAACCTGCCCGAGGACGTGACCGGCCCGATGTTCGCGGCACTCGAGGCCAAGTTCGAGCTGTTGTTCCGCAAGCTCAACGTGCCCGGGACGCGCGAACTCGTCGAGCGCTACCTGAAGTAACGGGCGGCGCAAACTGTCGCGCGGTTGCGACGGTTTCGGACCGGATTGCAAGATCATCGTGTAGTTCTGCGACACGGCATAGGCCGTCGCATTCGCCGTGTTGTGTCATAATCATCTGTGAACGTTGGGGAAATTTCCATTTCCTCCGCCGCTGGCCCATTTGGCACGGAACTGGCAACACCCGGGTAACGGCGCGAAACGAATCGCGCCAGCACTCGGGAGGTGCCAAATGGGTCGTCCATGTCTCGAAAATACAACCAACACAAAACCACCAAGGGTATTGCTCGTCGATCCGTTGCCGGATTGCCTCGGCATCCTGAGGACGCAATGCAGGGGGTTCGATGGCTCACGCCTGGACCTTGTGCGGGACCCGGTCGAGGCGCTCGGAAAAACAACGCGCAGTGAGTATGACTGGATCATTCTCGATGTCGCCGATCTCGGCGAGGCGGCAGCGGCACTGATTGTCGTCCTGCGCGAGTTCGATGCAGGCGTCCGCATTCTGGCGCTGAACAACAGAATGACAGGCAAGGCGTGGGCACATCCCGGTGTTGTCGTCGCGGACAAGCGCAATGTGGCTCCGGTCTGTGATCGGTTGTTGCGCTGCGATGCGCGTCGGCCGGGACGCACCGGATCCCGCCCGGAGTGAGATGCGCTGTCCCGGGCGGCGATTCGAGCTACGAGCGTTGAAAACCCCAACAGTGCATGGGCAGAAGTTGTGAAGTCGAAACGACATACGAATCCTGGGTATCAAGACGTTCGCTATCTTCCGAGGAGGGAACCGATGAACCACCGGCGACTCAAGAGCGTTGTTCGCGCACATATGCTGCTCCCCGGACGGCGAGCGCTCCACGAAATTTCTACGGACTGCAGCCTGCAACATGCGTTGGA
>RFIY01000364.1 GCA_003695505.1 Candidatus Dadabacteria bacterium
CTGTCACGACGGCTCGAACGTGTATATGCGTTCCGGCAACTGCCCCGCGATGGGGATCCCGAAAACGGCCTGCCACCGTTCGACGACATTGTCGAGCAACTGCTCGAACAGGGCATGAAGCTCGCCCCCTACCTGGGGGATGTATCCTGCGCACTGCAACGGGCCCGTCAGGACGGCAAAAACATCCTCTTCGAGGGCGCGCAGGGCACGTTTCTCGACGTCGATCACGGCACCTATCCGTTCGTGACCAGCTCCAACACCGTCGCCGCCAACGCCGCGACCGGCACCGGCGTCGGACCACACTATCTGGAGCAAATCGCCGGGATCTTCAAGGCATACACGACACGGGTCGGCTCGGGCCCCTTTCCGACCGAGCTCGACGACGAGATCGGCGCGCGCCTGCAGGAACAGGGTGGCGAATTCGGCGCGACGACCGGAAGGGCGCGGCGCTGTGGTTGGCTGGATCTGCCGCTGCTGCGCACGGCCGTGCGCCTGAATGGCTTTACACACCTGTGCCTGACGAAACTCGATGTACTGACCGGTATCGATCCGATCCGGATCTGCACGGCCTACCGCCTTGGCGACCAGTTGCTGACCGAACTGCCGGACGACCCCGATGCGCTCGAACAGCTCGAACCGGTGTACGAGGAACTGCCAGGCTGGACAGAAGACCTCCGCGAAGTCCGTCGCCGCGATGATTTGCCCGAAGCCGCGGCGCAGTACATCGCGCGGATCGAGGCCGACCTGGATGTTCCGATTGCGCTCGTCTCGGTCGGACCCGGCCGCTCCGAGAACGCCGGTGTCTGGGATCCTTTTGCCCCCGGCTCATAAACGTCCCCCGAAAGGCCTGAACGATGCACGACTTCGCCCTTTTCCTTCATATTCTCGGTTGGGCCCAGTGGATGGGGGCACAAACCGCGCTTGCCGGATTGCTGCGGCGCGAGGCGTTGTATGATCAGCCGGTCGGCGGCACACTGGCGGGTCAGTTGCGGGCGCTATGGGTGACGTTGTTCATCGGCGGATTCATGGCCGCCGGCGCGGGTCTCTGGCTCGTCTTCATCACACCTCCGTTCGCGCGAATGGGTTTTGTCCATACGAAGCTGCTGCTGCTGATCTTCGAACTGTTCGTGGCGCTCGTCCCGCTGCGCGCCGCGCACCAGCGGCTGAGCGAGGGCGGTGCGCCGCTGCCTGGTATCTGGTTCGGCCTGTCGCTGGCCGGCTTTGTTGCCGCCATCGCCCTTGGCGTTTTCAAGCCATTCTGAACACTGAGTCAGCCTCCGGGCAGACTGACTGATTCCTCATTCAGGCCGGACTGGCCAACATCTTCGGTGGGCTGGTAAACTTACTTACCAGCGGCCAGTAAGTTTATTCGGCCCGACCGAGGAGACCACATGGACAAGCCTGAACCATCCCGGCGTCGTACCCAGGCCGAGCGTCGCGCCCGCGCCCGGCGGCAGATTCTCGATGCCGCGCTGCGCTGCTTCGAGACGCGCGGTTATCAGCAGACGTCGATGTCGCGCATCGCCCGTGAGGCCGGCGTCTCCAAGGGGCTCCTCCACTATCACTTCCAGAACAAGGAAACGCTCGCCCTCGCCGTCTGGGAGCGCGTTGCCAACGACATCTTCGAGCGCTTTGCGGTGCTTTCGGATGCGTTCGAGCCGAACCGCGCGTCGGTCACAAAACTGGCCGATGCGCTCTGGAAGGAACTGCAACGCTACGAATCGCTCGCGCCGATTACCCTCGAACTGGTCGCCCGCGCCGCGCACGACGAAGCGGCCGCCGAACAGGTGCGCGAACTGCTGGCAATCTATCGTCGCTACCTGGAATCCGGCATCGAAATGCTGCTCAAACCGCAGCAGAGCGGCCTGCGCTTCGACGCCCGAACGATCGCCGAGCTGTTCATGATCGTCGCCGGCGGCAGCATCACCGGCACGATGCTTGGCGAGGACGACGCGCAACGCGAGCGACTCTATCGCATTCTGCGCGATACGATTCTTGACCAGCTTTTTGCCACCGCCCCCGAAGGAGGAACCTCCAATGAATAACGTTTCACAGACGGCGCCGAGCCGCCCTCATACTGATCGCCCCCAGATTCCGGTCCGCCGACCCGGCCTGGAATACCCCGTCGACCGCGCGCGCCGCTGGCTGCACGGCCGCGTCACGACACTCGTCGCCCACGCCCTTTCGCCACTGTTCCCCGCAGGTGAGCGCTTTTTCATCAAATCGGTCATGGCCTTTGCCGATGAAGTGAAAGATCCGCAACTGCGGCATGAAATGCGCCAGTTCGCGGCGCAGGAGGCGGTCCACACCCACGAACACCAGAAATACGACGAGACGGTTGACCACCACTATCCGACCGCGTTTCTTGAGGCGCAGACCGCGGAGATTCTCGACCAGCTCTGGGAGCGGGTCAGCGGCACGCGCCGCGGTCGGCGGTTCGCGCTGGCGATGACCGTCGCGCTGGAACATTTCACGGCATTGCTCGGCGAACAGTCACTCGAACACATCGACATCTATGACGGCGTCGATCCGCAATTTGCCGAATTGTGGACCTGGCACGCCGCCGAAGAAATCGAGCACAAAGCCGTCGCGATCGATGTGTACCGGCACATCGGCGGCGGAGAACTCGAACGCATGATCGTGCAGGCGACGGCGACCGGCGGCATCCTGTTCGCGATGTTCATGAACATCGCCGTCTGCATGGCCCGTGACGGCATCGTCTTTCAGCCGCGCGCCTGGGCCGAGGTGCTGCGGTTTCTGTTCATCGATCCGGGTCCACTGACGAAAGCGGTTCCGCACTACCTCGACGCGTACAAACCGGGCTTTCACCCGTGGGATCACGACAACCGTGATCTGATCGAAAAGTGGGAAGCCCGCTACCCGCGGGTCGCCGAAGCCCGCCGCCAGCAACGGAGCGCGCAATGAACCGACCCACCCCGTTCGCCGCCGAACTCCGGCGCCTGCGTCAGAATGCGATGCTGATCCGCGACGGTCTGCGACGCAGCCGACAGGAGCCCTTTCCGATCGTGATCATCGGAGCGGGCTTCGGCGGTGTCGGGATGGGCATTGCACTCAAGGAAGCCGGTCTGGAGGATTTCACCATCCTCGAACGCGGCGACGACGTCGGCGGCACCTGGCGTGACAATACCTATCCCGGCTGCGCCTGCGACGTACCGAGCCATCTGTACTCCTACTCGTTCGCGCTCAACCCGAACTGGACGCGCGCCTACTCGCCCTGGAACGAGATCCGCGACTACATCCGCGACTGCGCCGAGCGCTGGGACATCATGCGGCACATCCGTTTTGGCACGGCGGTCGAAGAGGCCTGGTTCGACGAAACGCAGGCGCTCTGGCATCTGCGTACGAGCGCCGGCGAGGAGCACACCGCCCGCGTCGTCGTCTCGGCGGTCGGCGGTCTGGTCAATCCGAAGATCCCCGACCTGGAAGGCCGCGATGACTTCGCCGGCCCCGCTTTTCACACCGCGCGCTGGCGGCACGACGTCGATCTGCGCGGCAAACGGGTCGCCGTCGTCGGCACCGGCGCGAGCGCGATTCAGGTCGTGCCGTCGATCGCGCCGGAGGTCGGTCACCTGACGGTGTTCCAGCGCACCCCGCCGTGGATCATGCCCAAACCGGACCGTGCGTTCACGGAACTCGAAAAGGCGCTCAACCGCCATGTGCCCGGCCTGATGCGCCTGCGGCGCACCGGCATCTACCTCGCGACCGAGGCCATCGGCACGGGCATCGTCTGGAACAATCCCGTCAACCAGATGCTCGAGACGATCGCGCGACGGCACATCGAACAGGAGATCCCGGATCCCGAACTGCGCCGCAAACTGACGCCCGACTTCCGGCTTGGCTGCAAGCGGTTGCTGTTTTCGAGCGAGTACTATCCAGTCTTTCTGCGCGACAACGTCGAACTGGTCACCGCTCCGGCGAAGCGTGTCACGAAGACGGGCATCACCGACAGCGAAGGCACGCACCGCCGCTTCGACGTGATCGTCTGGGCGACCGGCTTTTCGCTGGACATCGCACGCGCGCCGTTTCCGATCCGCGGCCTCGGTGGCCGGACGCTCGACGAGGCGTGGGCCAACGGCGCACAGGCCTGGAAGGGCGTGGCCATCCATGGCTTTCCAAACTGGTTCACGATCATGGGACCCAACACTGGTCCGGGCCATACCTCCGTGCTGGTCTATTCCGAAGCACAGATTCACCATATCCTCGGCGCGATCCGCTACCTGCGCCGGACAGGCGCACGCTTTCTGCAGGTTCGCGCCGACGCCCAACAACGCTACAACGACGAGCTGCAACGGCGTCTGCCCAACACCAACTGGAACGCCGGCTGCACGAGCTGGTACCTGGGCGCCGATGGCCAGAACCTGACGCTGTTTCCCGGCTACGCCGGCGAGTACGTCCTGCGCACCCGCCAGTTCTGGCCCTTCGCGTACGACATCGCGAGCTGAGGAGGCCAGGCCGCGCCGCGGGTGGACCCCGCAGTTCTGTCTACGACGGATTCCGGGATGACCCGGCGGGGGGAAGCCGGCGGTGGGTTTTGGAGCAGCACACCACCCGGGCCGCTCTGGGGCGCCGGGCGAGCCGTGCCGCGAGACGGTGAACGCGAAACAGCAATTTTGGAACCGTCGAATCGGCAGCGCGGCATGAAGACCCAGGCGAACAGTCAACAAGCTGCAAAGTGACCCCAACGCAGCCTGTCGGATCCGGGGCTTCGTCGCGAGGGGCCGCAGATCGGAGGCCAGGTTTTC
>RFIY01000054.1 GCA_003695505.1 Candidatus Dadabacteria bacterium
GAACTCAAGGCGCTCGGTCTGCCGATGATCATCGCGATCAACATGATCGATCTTGCACATTCAGAGGGTATATCGGTCGATATCGATCACCTGCAACAGCAACTGAACGCCCCCGTTCTGGCCGTGTCGGCACGCAAGGGCACAGGGATCGCCGAGCTGCGGCACGAGCTCGCCAGGCTTGCGGCTGGGCCCGCGATCGAAGTCGATGGGGAATTGCAGACGGCGTTTTTGGCCGCGGCCAATGAACGCCGCCCCGATCTGGTACCGGCGCCGCGCACGCCGGTTCGTCAGTCCTGGCGGGAGTTGCGCGCGCAGGCGTCGGAGCTGGCCGCACGTCTGGGTCGCGAAGCGATCCGTCGCGACACGGCACCGCGCCTGCGCAACCTGTCGGCTCGCATCGATGATGTGACGCTGCATCCGGTCTGGGGGCTCGTGACCTTTCTTGGCCTGATGGCACTGATCTTCCAGAGTGTCTACGCCTGGAGCGAGCCGCTGATCGGCTGGATCGAAGCGGGGATCGATGCGTTTGCGGCGTTGTTGACGCCATTGATCGGTGGTTCGATGCTCGGGGATCTGCTACTCGATGCCGGATTGTACGGTGCGGGCAACGTTCTCGTGTTCTTGCCGCAGATCCTGATTCTGTTTCTCTGGATCGCGCTGCTTGAGGAATCGGGTTACCTTGCGCGGGTGGCGTTTCTCGTCGATCGACCCATGCGCGCGGCCGGGCTCAGCGGCAAGAGTTTCATTCCGCTGCTGTCCAGTTATGCCTGTGCCGTACCGGGAATCATGGCGGCGCGGACGATCGAACACGCGCCAACGCGCCTGGTCACTGTCCTGGTCGCGCCGCTGATGACCTGTTCGGCCCGGCTCCCGGTCTATGCGTTGTTGATCGGAGCGTTCGTGCCGAAGATGACCGTTGCCGGCGTTTTCAATGCGCAGGGCCTCGTCCTCTTTGCGTTGTATGCGCTCGGCGTACTCGGCGCTTTGCTCCTGGCGCGCCTGATCAGCCGACGCGTCGAGCGCGGCATCCCGGTCCCGATGATCCTCGAGTTGCCGATCTACCGCTGGCCGGACTGGAAGAATGTTGCACTGACGCTGCGAGACCGTGCCTGGATTTTTGTCCGACGCGCCGGGACGGTCATTTTCGGTATGAGCATTCTGCTCTGGTTTGGCCTCAACTTCCCCCGCGATCTGCCAAACGAACGCATGCTGCGGGCAAATGGCGCTTCGGATGACATCGTCATGGGTTATCGACTCGAACACAGCGCAGTCGGACGCGCGGGAAAATTGCTCGAACCGGTCGTCGCGCCGCTGGGTTACGACTGGAAGATTGGTGTCAGTTTGATCGCGTCGTTCGCTGCGCGCGAAGTCATGGTCGCGACGCTCGGCACGATCTACAACCTCGGCGAGACCGACGAGGAAAGCATATCGTTGCGGGACGCATTGCGCGCGGATCCGACCTGGGATCTGGCGACGGCGCTGTCTGTGCTCGTCTTTTACGTCTTCGCGCTCCAGTGCATGTCCACTGTTGCGGTGATGAAGCGCGAAACCGGCGGCTGGCGCTGGCCGTTGCGCGCGCTCGGCATCACCTATGGCATTGCCTGGGTCGCCGCGTTTGCAACCTATCATCTGGTCCGCGTGCTGACCGCCTGATCACCTCACTTCGACCGCGCGCACGCATCTTCTCGGCGAAGCCTTACGATCCAGTTGACAACGATTCTCAATTCCGTTACGTTACATGAAAATCATTATCATCTTCATATTCATCAATTCAAGGAGTTTTCTGATGTTTGCATGCAAACGAGGCAAGTGGTGCGCGGTCTGTAGCGGCGCCGCTCTGGCGCTTTCCTTTGTTCTGACGGGTTTGGTGTTCGCCGACGAAGCGCCGGCGCCCGATGCACCGGAAGCGGCGGAACTCGAGCGCCGTATCGATGCGCTCGCCCAGCAACTGGAGAAACTGGAGATCGGCAAGGCCTATGTGACCGCCGACCAGTCGGTCTATGGCCTCGGTCCGGCTGCGTCCAAGATCTACCGCGCCGAGCCCGGTCTGTCGATCGGTGGCTACGGCGAGGTCAAGGCGGCCATGGACTGGGCCGACAACAGCCACTCGATCGACCTGCACCGGATCATTCTCTATGCCGGGTACAAATTCAACGACAAGTGGGTGTTCAACTCCGAAATCGAGTTCGAGCATATCGATGAAGTCGCCGTCGAATTTGCGTACATCGACTATCTCGCACGTCCCGAACTGAATCTGCGCGTTGGCCACGTTCTCGTGCCGATGGGAATGACGAATGAGTTGCACGAGCCGACGACCTTTCTGAGCGTCAACCGGCCCGAAGTCGAAAAACGTATCATTCCGACCACCTGGCACGAAAACGGGTTCGGCATCTTCGGCGAGGTTTCGGGGCTTGCGTACAAGGCCTATCTCGTCAACGGCTTCGACGCGAGCAACTTCGGACCATCTGACGACGGATTTCGCAGTGTGCGCCAGAAAGGCAGCAAGGCGAAGTTCAACCAGCCCGCCGGAGTCGTTGCACTGAACTACGTTGGACAACCAGGCCTGATCGCGGGTGCGTCGGCGTACTTCGGCAACTCGGATCAAAGCGGCGCCAACAGCATTCTGAC
>RFIY01000365.1 GCA_003695505.1 Candidatus Dadabacteria bacterium
ATTGGTGCCATCGTCGAGGATGCCGACTATCATCGCCGCCTGCTCGACTACATTCGCGCGTACCGCAAGGACCGCAACACACCGCAGTTGCGCAGGGCAGGCGGCGCGTTGAAGTCCGATCCGAATTTCGTTCTGGCCGAGGAAACCTTCGGCGAGCTGCCGGGGTTTATGCGTTATGCGGTCAGGCTGCCCCGGACATTGCCGGGATTGCTGCGCCACTGGGCGCGGGATACCGTGATCAATCCGAAATACTGTGACCCGGAGACGGTCGCTGAAGTCCGGCGGCGGTTCGCCACGGTCGGAGGCAATGCATGAGCAAACATCGACTTCGGGTCAGGTGGTACGGCGCTTGCGCCTTGCTGCCAGCTCCAGACCGAGGACTCAGATGAACGTTTCGGGCAGATTATTGCACGACGCATCTGGACGCAGCCGGGTGTCGGCATTTTTCATCCGCATCAATCCACTGGTCATTCGGCTGCTGCGCTCACGCGCACACTGGCCGCTAAGCACCAAGGTCGGCCTGCTGCAATACTCCGGTCGAAAGAGCGGGCGGCGTTATGAAACCCCGGTCGCGTGGCATCGCGTCGGAGATGCCGTCGTCATCGCGCTGACCGAGCGCCAGGGGCGAAACTGGTGGCGCAACTACCGGACACCGTGGCCGCTGTCGCTGCAGGCGGGCCGCAATACGATCCACGGCGTGGCGGTCGCGTTGCAACCGGACAGCGACGCGTTTGCCGCGTGGATGAACGCGCTATTGCGGGTGCATCCGTACTTGCGACCGATTTTTGCCGTCGGGGGAATCCGGCGTGACCTGACGGCCGACGAGCTGGCACGTCTGCGCCAGAGCTCTGGTCTTGTCGTACTCGCGTCCAGCGACGCCGAGCTGCAGCGACTGCTCGCGACGCCGCCGGTCTAGCCGTCGACTTCTTCTGGATCGACTGCAAATTCGGGCCAGCGGTCCTCGGGCCAGGGGGGCACCGGAATGTCCGGCGGGCCGCCGGGATCGGGCACCGGCCAGCGGCCATTCCAGACCGATGCGCCGCCGTCCATATTGATCGTCGCGCCGGTCATGAAATCGCCGGCCGGTGAGCAGAGGAAGCAGACGCCCCATGCGACCTGCTCGCAGGTGCCCATCGTTTTCAACGGATTGGCAACATACATCGATTCGAGCGTGCCGGGTGGGTAGTTGTGTGCGCCCGTCGACAGGATCGTGCCCGGTGCGACGCAATTGATCTGGATCCCGTATTTCGCCCACTCGACCGCCAGCGTCATCGTCAGGTTGACGACACCGGCCCGCGAGGCGCCGGTGTGCGCCATGCCGGGGAAGCCGCGCCACATGTCTGCGACGATGTTGACGATGCGCCCCCCGTTCTTGTACATCCAGGCCTCGCCGGCCGCCTTGCACATGTTCCAGGTGCCATTGAGGTTGGTGTCGATGACGGCTTTCCAGCCTTTTTCGTTGATGTTTTCCGCCGGCGACAGGAATTGCCCACCGCCGTTGTTGACCAGAAAATCGACCTTGCCGAAGCGCTCGACGGCGAATGCCATCAGTGCATCGCAGTCACTGCGTTCGCGGATGTTGCAGCGAAATGGCTCGACCTCGGCGTCGTAGTCGCGCGACAGACCTTTGGCGGCGGGAATCAGGCGATGCATCTTGCGCGAAGCAATCACGACCTTTGCACCGAGCCGCACGAACTCCTCGGCGATCGCCAGGCCAATGCCTGTCGCGCCGCCGGTGACGACGGCGACCCGGTCTTCGAACAGGCCGTCTCGATACAGTTGCGAAGGCGATGGTGATGTTGTCATGGCTGATCCATTGATTCGTTTGTAAGTCGCTACTCATGATAGCAACCGGACGCACGAAAGGTCGCGCGGATACAATAAACGACGTTTCCTCGGTGATCGTTGCAACGAGAGAGAATTGGGTATGCGCCGACAAGTGATCCGTTTCACCGCGTGCTTTGCCGTGGGTCTGTTGTTACTGTCATGCGACGACAGCAGCACGTCCTTGCCGGTGCACTTCGTTGTGGATCCCGCCGTCGTCCCCGACGTCGACCCGCACCGGTTGCCATTTCCCAGCGACCTCTACCGTACCGCGGACGGATCTTACCGGTTTGCCGCGGCGCCAGGCGTGCTCAACGCAGAGATGCTGTTGCCTGGACTGGCGAGCCTCGGCGGCTTTGGCACGCAGCAGGGGGTCTTTTTCGGGCTGACGGCCGGGGATGTCGAAGATGACGACGCTCTGCGCCTCGCCTTCGCGGCGGTGACGCCCGATGTCGATGGCTGCGGCGGACTGATCGAACTCGATGGCGCGGACTCGGTGACGTCTGCCGCCGAAACACATCTCGATCGACGCACGCTGCTGGTGTCGGTCTGGCCCCGTCTGGGACAACCCCTGTCGCCGGGTGCGCGTGTGCTGGCGTGGTTGTCACGGAGCTGCCTTGCGGACGCCTTGCAGCGCCCCGTCGATGTCGTCGACCCCTTGCCGGAGCTGGTTGGTGATGCGGTCGCGGAGGCCGCCGACGCAGGGCTGCTTGATCCGGCGGATATCGCCGTGGCCACGGTCTATACGACGCAACGGGTCCGTGACGACCTCGATGCGATAGCTTTGCAGATCGAAGCTGCTGCGGCGCCGCAACCATTTTTCGAGGCGGCGTTTTATGGCGCGGGCCTCACCGGCGCCCGACCACTCAAGGAACTTTACGGCACGCCAGCCAAACCGCTGCCGGGTCGGGACAACGAAGGCGGCATCATCCACGACCATGTGGCGCAGGTTTTTACCGGCACCATCACGTTGACGGTCTGGAGCGATACGTTCGGTCGCGAGCCGTTTAATCGCGACGAGAATGGGGTGCCCACACCCTTCGGCACGCAGACGGCGCAGTTCGTGATGACACTGCCGGACTGCCCGCAGCCGGCGGCCGGATACCCGGTCGTCATCGTGCAGCACGGCCTCGGCGACAACAAGGAATTCCTGCTCGCGCTGTCGGATGCGCTGTCCGAGGAGTGTCTGGCGACCGTCGGCATCGACGCGGTCGCCCACGCCTTCCGGTCGCGTCGGCCTCGCGATGTCGAGCACAACATCACCGACGAGCCGGGTCCGGACGGCCTCGACGATGGTTTCCCCTACGGTGGACTCGACCAGATCTTTCTGCTCAATCCCGAAGTCGCACGCACCAATCTGCTCGAGACGGCCGCAGGGCTGCTGCAACTCGCTCGTGCGATCCGCAACCGTTCCTGGCAACCGCCGGCGGGTGCATTGCGCGCCGGTCTGAAATTCGATCGCGACAAGGTCGGTTACATTGGCCAGAGCATGGGCGGAATCGTCGGTTCGTTGTTCAACGGGACGACGACCGACATCACGACGGCGGTCATCAACGTCGGCGGCGGCAACTTCATCCGGATCGCCGAGGAGTCACCAGTCTTCGAGAAGGCGACCGTCGTCTTCAGCATCGGTAGCGAGGATCCCGTTGGTTTCGAGCCACCGGATCGCTGGCATTTCGGCTATTCGCTGTTCCAGGGGGTGCTCGATGGGGCCGATCCCGTGAATTTTGCCGTCCGGTTTGCAAAAGCGCCGCGCGCCGGGGCGCCGCGCAAACATATGTTGTTTCAGGCCGCCTGGCTTGACCAGCTTGTCCCCAATGCCGCGACGAGCGCGCTCGTACGCGCCGGCGGCTTTCCG
>RFIY01000055.1 GCA_003695505.1 Candidatus Dadabacteria bacterium
CTGATGAATGTGCAGTTCGCCGTTCAGGACAATCGCGTGTACCTGCTCGAGGTCAATCCACGGGCCAGCCGCACTGCGCCGTTCGTTTCCAAGAGTGTCGGGGTGCCGTTGGCGAAGCTGGCGACCTGGGCGATGCTGGGTAAGGCCGTGCCGGTCGATACGCTGCCCGACCCGACGCGTCTGCCGCATGTCAGCGTCAAGGAATCCGTGTTTCCGTTCCACCGATTTCCCAATGTCGACACGCTGCTGGGACCGGAAATGAAATCGACCGGAGAGGTGATGGGGATCGATCAGACGTTTCCGGTTGCCTTTGCGAAGGCATCTGCCGCAGCGGGCACGGTCCTTCCGCGCGAGGGCTGCGTATTCCTGTCGGTTCACGACCGTGACAAACCCTTCGTGACCGAGATCGGACGGCTGCTGGCCGATAGCGATTTCCGACTGATCGCAACCCGAGGGACGGCGGCCTGGCTCAACGAGCAGGGGATCGATGCGACGCCGATCAACAAGGTCAGAGACGGTCATCCGCATATCGTTGACGCGATCCGCAACGGTGAGGTGCAGCTCGTGATCAATACGCCAACGGGCTACGGCGCCAAGCGCGACAGCTATTCCATTCGCCGGAGCGCCCTCGAACATCAAATTCCATACTTTACGACGATCGAGGCCGCCCGCGCGGCTGCGTTGGCCATTCAGGAACTGCAGCGATCGTCGTGGCGCGTCCGTCCGATCCAGGAATGGCACGCCGGCATCACAACAGGAGAGTCGGCGTGATTGCCGTCGTACTGACGACGATGTTGGCAACGGCGGTCGCGGGCGTCGTCCTGCTCCCGTTGTTCGCGCCCGAATCCGCAGCGGCCCTTGATCGCGAATCGCGGCGGATGCAACTCCTCGCGGAGCGCGATCAGCTCGTTGAGGCACTGCGCGAACTCGAAATCGATTTTGAACTCGCAAAGCATTCTCCCGAGAGCTACGAGGCTGAAGTCGCCCGGCTCGAGCAGCGTCTCAGCGAGGTTCTCGACGAACTGGAAGATCCAGGTGATCGGGACGACACGACGCCGTAAGCGTGGTTTTCCGGCGGCAGGCGATGAGAGTAAACGCCGTTTGGAGTGCCAGTTGCCGCGTGCTCGTGCCTTTGCTAGAATGGCGCCCAAATGAAAAACACGTTGCGAATGCTGCTGTTTCCGGTGTCGCTGGTCTGCACCGTCGTGATGCTCGCGCCCATGCCGGTCGCCGCTCAGGGGTCGTTTCTGCGCATGGAAGAGATTACGGTCGAGGGGCAGATCCAGAAACCACAGGCCAGTTTCATCTTGCAACGGAGCGGGAAAATCGATCTGGGCGTGGACGTACGGTCTTTGCGTCCGGTGATGTCGCGGCAGTATCTCGATCTGCCCGAACGCGAACCGGATCTGTTCCGCACGGACAAGCGACAATAAGCCCCAACACGGTTGACTGCAGCGACGAGAGAGGCATGATCTGGTGTTAGACGCTCTTGCCAAGGCCTTTCAGGATGGTGGTGAATTCATGTATTTCATCACCCTGACCGCGGGATTCGCGCTCGCGGTCATTCTGGATCGGATCTGGTTTTTGTTGGTGCTTTACCGCGCCGATACCGACGAAATCATGGCGATCCTGACCGACAGCCTGCGAAAACGACAGGTCAATCCCCAATATGTTGAAGCGCTCAACAAGTGGATTCGTTCCCCTGTGGCCCGGCTCGTTCGCCCGGTGATTACCCGTGCGGATCGACCAAACCGCACGTTACGCGATCGGCTGTTCGAGGCCTATCTGGCCGTTGCGCCGGAAGTCAGCGTACGAACCAACATGCTCAACGTGCTGGCCAACGTGTCGACGCTGCTCGGGCTGCTCGGTACCATTCTTGGTCTGATTCAGGCATTCCAGGGCGTGGCTGCGGCAGACCCTGCCCATAAACAGGCCATGCTCGCCAGCGGGATCGCGGTCGCCATGAATACGACGGCGTATGGACTGATGGTGGCGATCCCGTGCATCATCTCGCATGCGATTCTCGGCAATCGCGTGCGCGCGATCCTCAACGATCTCGAGCGGGTACGGCAGCGGGCATTCGCGCTGCTGGAGCGTCGCCGAGAAACACGTCCGGTCTGAACGGGAGACGCAACGATGAGTTTTCAGCCCAGCAAGCGACGTCACAATGCGGATCTCGAAGGGGAGCCGCTGAATCTGATCCCGATCATGAATCTTCTGACGATTCTGATCCCGTTCCTGACGTTGTCGGCCGTGTTCATGAAGCTGTCGGTCTTGCCGACGACCTTGCCGAGCAGTGAGGCCGCGGCCGAAACGGAGACGAAGCAAAAAGAGGAACCCAAGAAAGATGACAAACCGAAGCTGAATCTGACGATCAGCATCATCAAGGACGGTTTTGTCATTGCTGGCGCCGGTGGCGTATTAGGAAACAAGAAAGCGGACGGCGGTCCAACCATCCCCAAAAAAGATGGCGAATACGACTACGCGGCCCTGACGAAGAAGCTCGAAGAAATCAAGAAGTTGTACCCGGATGAAAAGGACGCGATCCTGATTCCCGAGATGAATCTGACGGGCGAGGGAGACAAGGTCGATATTCCGTACCAGGTCATCATCGACACCATGGATGCGATTCGGGAGGCTCCAGAGCCGTTCATGGACACGGATGGTGATGGCAAGAAGGACAAGATCCTCTTTCCGGGCGTGATTTTCAGCCCCGGCATCCTGTAGGAAGCGCATCAATGGTCAAGCCCCCAAGCAAGAAGACGCATTCCCAGCCGGAGGAAATGCACCTGAACATCACGTCGCTGATCGACGTGTTGACGATTCTGCTCGTGTTCCTGCTCAAGAGCTACTCGGCAGAACCTGAGGGTGCGGTGACGATTTCCAGCGAGCTCGAGCTGCCAACGTCGGCCAGTTCACTCAAGATCAACGAGAATACGACGATGGTGACGGTCACCAAGTCGGCGATCCTGGTTGACAACAAGGCGAAGGTTGCGACCATCGGCCCGGACTGGAAAGTGGATGGTGTGTCGGCCGACAATCCATTCGCGATTCCCGCATTGATCGATGAACTCAACGAAATCGCAGAGAAGAAAAAATACATCGCGGACAACAACCCGGCGTTCGAGTTTGATGGGAGAATCGTCATTCAGGCAGATCGACAGATGCCAAGTCGCGTGCTGGCGTCGGTACTCTATTCGGTCGGTCAGGCTGGATTCGACAAGATTCAATTGCTCGCGATCAACAAGTTTGAGTAAACAAGATGGCTGAACTGACACTGCAATGGCTTTCTGACGGTGGCGACCGCAAGGGCGTCAAGATTCCTGACCGGGCGGGTGTAGCACTGACCGCGGACAAGCTGGGCGCCTCGGTTGCCTGGCCGCTGGTCGTCGCTACAGAGAAAGGCTGGGTCATCACCGTTCCGCAGCAGGGGTCGAGTGGTGAAGTTGACGGTGCGCCACTGGCCGAAGTCGGCCAGAAAACGGTCTGGAAAGCCTCGGATGGCAGTGCCGAGATGCCGGTGTTGCGGTTTCGGCTCGGTGACGGAGAACGCTCCGTCGCGAAGTTGACGATTCCGGGTGGCCGTATCGTACTCAAGGCAGACGGCGTCGTGGCGGCGGCGACCGAGAACGCTGGAGCTGCGTCGAAGCCTGTGGCCGACGCGCCAGCTTCGACGACTTCGCCGGCGCCGCCAAAGGCTGCTGCGAAGCCGGCAGCCCCGCCCACGCCGCCGTCGGGTCCGCCGACGCCGTTGCCGCCGCTGCCGGATCCGCTGCCCGAGCGCAAACGGAACGTCATCTTCTATACCATTCTGATCATCGTCCTGGGTATCGATCTGGGCGCGATGGCGCTGTTGGGGTCACGCGATGTCCCCGAAGAGGTGTACGCATCGGCCCAGGAGTTGCCGGAACGCTTTGCGAAACTGATTGTCCCCGAGGCTGAGCCAGAACCCGAAGAAGAGGCGGGGGCTGGTGAGGGGGAGCCAGAGCCCGAAGTCGAGGTTGCCGATCAGCCAGAGGACGCTGGCGAAGAAGCGGGTGGCGGCGATGAGCCGCAGGAAGCCTCGGCGCCACGCAGCAAGGAAGAGATCCGTGAAAAGGTGCGCACCAAGGGAATTCTTGCCGTATTCGCAGCGAAGAAGTCGGCGGGCGGTGCCCTGGCCGATGTCCTCAGCGGAGATGGCGTCGCTGCCGGACTTGATCAGGCACTGAACGACGTCGGCGGCGTGGTCGTCGCGCAGCGGGGCATGGATATCACGACGCAACGTGGTGGTGGCGGCGCGAAATCGGCGGACATTGGCAATCTCAAGGCCGGTGCAGGCCGTGGCATGGGACTCGGTGACAAGGCCAAAAAGAAAGTTTCGGCTGGTGTCAAGACGGCATCGTTCACGTCGCAGGGTTCGCTCAGTGCCGATGCGATTCGCGCGGTGGTTGAAAAGAACCTGCGTGGGATCAAGTTCTGTTACGAGAAACAGCTTGCCAACAACCCCGATCTCAAAGGCAAGGTTGTGGTGCAGTTCACGATCGGGACCGACGGCAAGGTCAAGAAGTACAAGATTGAGAAGTCCAGCCTCAATAATCCAGATGTCGAGCGGTGTATCCTGAGCCGCGTGCGCCGCTGGACTTTCCCGAAACCGGAAAAGGACGCCGTAACGGTCAGCTATCCGTTCATCTTTACGGCAACCGGTTGACCGTCTGGCGCCCGGCCTGCCTGCTCCCGGGGTGCGGCTCGATGCCGTGATGGGTATCGGCCATTCGGCGGCGGACGAACGCTGATATGATGTCTGCAGCGTGACCGAGGGCACACGAACAGGATCGCCAGCACATGTGGATTGATCAACTGATCACCGAGGCGGATCGGGAGCGATTCCAGAAAATTCAGATCCGTGATCTCGGATTTGGCTACGACCCGTTTGGGCTCAATGTCGATGCGCTGTTACGCGCCTATGCAATCGTCAAAACTTTCTATCGCGACTATTTTCGCGTAACGGGTCACGGTACCGAAAACATCCCCGGGCAGGGCAGGGCCATTCTCGTCGCCAATCACAGCGGTGGCCTTCCGATCGATGGAATGATGATCGGTATGGATGTGCTCGAGCACACCGATCCCCCGAGGCTCGTTCGCGCCGTCGTGGATCGGTTCGTCGCCGGACTGCCGTGGATCAATACGGTATTTGCCCGGGTTGGGCAGGTGATCGGCGTGCGGCGCAATTTCGAGGTGCTGCTCGAAAATGAGGAAATCGTCCTGGTATTTCCAGAGGGATCTCCGGGTATTGTCAAACCGTGGCCGAAGCGCTATCGGCTGCAGACATTCAACGTTGGCTTTCTGGAGCTGCATCTTCAGTATCGTGCCCCGATTATTCCTGTAGCCGTTGTCGGCGCCGAAGAGCAGCAGCCGATCCTGGCCACGAGCGGAGCAATTGGCAAGGCGCTTGGCGTTTCCGATGTGCCCATTACGCTGAATGCGCTGCTGTCACTGATTTTCGGGCCGCTTGCGCTGCTTCCGTTTCCAACGAAATACGATATCTACTATGGTGAGCCGATCCGTTTCTACGAGGAATTTGCCGAGGACACGGTTCAGAATCCAGAAATGGTCGAGACACTGACTCTCGAAGTCAAAGAACGCATACAAAAGATGATCGATGACGGACTTGAGCGGCGAAAAACCGTCTTTGGCGGCTGAGGCTCCCGGTGCGGTCGACCAGCCGCTCGCGGTGCTGGTGACCGGACCCGGAACTGCAATCGGGCGTGCATTGATTCGGTACCTGTATTACGATCCGGCGATTCGCTATATCTGGGCGGTCGGACTCGAACCGCGGCCGTATTTTTTCGATCAGTACGATACGCAGCGGTTTCGCTATTCGCGGGTCGACATTACGCGGCTGCGTGAGCTGAAAAATCTGTTCTATAGCAGCGAATTCAAGGATATTGAGTTCGATGCCGTCTGCCATCTGGCGATCCGCAATCGGCCCGACGAACAGCATCCGGACATGGCACACAAACTGAATGTCCAGGGAACACGCAATGTTCTGGATTTCAGTCTGGAGGCGCCGACCATTCGCAAGTTCATCTTCCGGTCGAGCCACGCCGTGTACCGCGCCGATCCAATGAATCCCGTGTTTCTCGATGAACAGGCCGATCTCAATTTTTCACCGGACGCCGACCGCTGGGTTCGGGATCGGGTCGACGCCGAGCTGCTCTGCCGGGCGAAAATGGACGATCCGCGGCTGAAGATCGTGGTTTTGCGTTTCAGCAATCTGGTTGGACGCGGCGTCCACCAGTACATGAATGCCTACATCAACAGTCGCGTGCCATTGCGTCCAGCCGGGTTCAATCCGATGGTCAATCTGCTGCACGTTCGCGATGCCGTGCGCGCCATAGAGCTTGCGCTTGCGAAACAGGATGTGGCCGGCGTATTCAATATCGTTGGCAAGGAAACGGGGCCACTTAGCGAAATTTGCAGGCTCAATGGGCATCCCGCCCGTTCCGCACCGGCTGGTTTCGTGTTGAAGACCCTGTATCGGATTCAGCGGCGCCTGCGCATGACGGATTTTTACTATGAGGCTGATCCGAATCGTCTGGTCTACCCGATTCTGATGGATGGTACCCGTGCGCGGGAAGTCCTGGGGTACGAACCACAAACGCACGTCGAACTCGGATGAGGATTGCAATTGCGGTCCTCGCGCTTCTGGCAGGCTGCGCGCGACCGTCCGGTCAGGTTCAGTACGGGGATACGGATTCGCTACTGA
>RFIY01000056.1 GCA_003695505.1 Candidatus Dadabacteria bacterium
CAGCGCCTGCAAGAATGCGAGCAGGCCAAGGCCAAAACAGCCGGCGCCCGCGATGAACGCCGGGTGAAAAAACGATGCACGCGCGCCCTCGGCGTTCGATGCAACCTTCAGCAGCAGGTTCGCGACGGTATTACAGGCTGCGGCCAGTAGCAGAAATTTCACAGTCCTGTCCGTACAAAGATACGCTCGGGAATGAGGCGGATGACCATCATGACTGCGCGCCAGATGCGCGGGAACCAGAGTCTTGGCGTGCGGTTCTGGAGTGCGCGTACGATACGGCGCGCGGCGCCTTCTGGCGTGCCGACGAGCCATCGGGGCAGGCGGTCCGCCTTGTCTCCGATGGCCGCTCGCAGCATCGGCGTGTCGACGTAGCCGGGGATAACCGTGACGACGTGGACGCCGTGCGGGTACAGGTAGTGGCGCAGACCGTCCGCCCAGACCGTCAACCCGGCCTTCGCGGCGCCATAGATGAAATTGGACTGCCGGCCTCGTTCACCAGCGACCGAGCTGATGACGACGATGGAGCCACTGCCAATCTCGCGCATCCGATTAATCAGTGGCGTCGCAAAGGTGACGATGTTGCGAAAATTGACATCGATCAGTCGTCCAGCGATGGTTGCGTCTGTCGGTGCAGCTTCCAGCGCATCGATACTGCCAGCCGCAATCAGTAGCACTGTATCCCGATCGATTGCGGCGCGAGCGGCTTCCTGCGCCGCAGCAAAGGTTGCTTGATCCGTGAGGTCGAGCCGAATGGCGTCGGCACCATCACCCAGTGCGTCGCGCAGCCCCGACAGCCGTTCAGGACGTCGCGCGAGCAGTACGAAACGGTCATGACCGTCGACGAGCGTGCGGGCGGTTGCCGCGGCAATCGGCGATGTTGCACCAATGACAATGACGCTCATCCGCTTACTCCGTCAGATGCAGGCGCCGTGACAGTGCCGACTGCCACACATTGTTCGGATCCCAGCCGCGCTTGACTTCTCGCCAGCGTTCCAGATCAGGATACATCTGCTCGAATCGTTCGGCCGGCAAGCGACTGTCCTTGACGGGATTCACCCGCCCACCATGCTGCACGATGATCTCATCCAGTTCGTTCAACGCCTCGGGTATTCGACCGCGCACGGGCATGTCGAGCGCGATGCTGTAACCTTCGAATGGAAACGAGAGCGGCGCGTCAGGCAGACCCGGGCCAAACCGTTTCAGTGCCACCAGTGAGCAGAGCGTCCGAGTTTCGCAAAGAAAACCGTGGATGTCGCGCAATGCCGCCGCCGCGTGTTCGAGCGGAAAACAGCACTGGACTTCGAGAAAGCCGCGGCGACCAAAGGCGATATTCCAGTTGCGAATGCGGTCCTGCGGAAAAAAAAACGATTCGACGTCCGCCGTTTCGTGACGGCCGTCCCGAAACTTGCGGCGCAACACCGCGTTGAGCAGGGTCGCCGCCATCCAGCCGGCGCCCGGTAGCGGGTTCGAAAACGGCAGGCGCAGGCTGCGAAATGGCGGCAGCGGACCCGGAGGGGCCAGATCCGGGCGCCAATGGCCGAACGCGACTGCTCCGGCGAATGGTCTGCCCGGGCTGAATCGCCCGTCGGCCCAGCCAAGCACGAAGTCCGTAGCACGGTGTCGGGCCTCGACAACTTCGATCAACTCGTCCGTAGACCCAAAACCGACCAGTTCGGAAACGACCCGTCCGGCCGGTAGCGGTTCGAGCTGCAGTTCGACGTCGACGACCAGACCGGTCAACCCAAGCCCGCCGATCGTCGCCCAGAACAGATCCGGATGTTGCTCGGGGCTGCAATCGACGAGGTCGCCATCGGCAACCAGGACGCGTAAGCTGCGGGTATACTTGCCAATCGAACCGGTCTGGCTGTGGTTTTTGCCGTGCGCGTCGGCCGCGATCATGCCGCCAAGCGTGATGTAGCGCGATCCCGGGATCGCAGGCAGCAGCCACCCTTCGGGGCATGTATTTGACAGAATCGCGTGCTGCGGCAACGCGGCGTTTGCTCGAAGAATGCCCGAGCTTGCGTCAAATTCCATTGGTTGCGCATCTGTGAGGCGTTCGGTCAGCATCGTGCCACCGCGGTTCGGGATGGCCGCATCGCCGAAGGATCGCCCTGCGCCTCTCGGCGTCACATGCCTGTGCCGCTGCAGCGCGTTCGCGGCCTCCGCGGGGGTGGCGGGCCGCAGTACCGGTCCGTGGGCGCACAGGGTTCGGCCCCAGTTGTACAGCCGTGTCATTGTGGTGTTCCGTGATCGGGCACGCGTTCGACCAGAAACACGGCGAGGCCAGCGAACTCCTTCTGGTGGGTCGGCCTGAAACCGTACCGAGCGAGCTGGGGGATCACCTTGCGCGTCTGGCTGTCGCCGGCCCATAATTCACGAATGACCCAGATCCGTCTTGCCTGGCGAAGATCCTGATCAAGCAACACGGGAGACCTCGTACGCACTGGTTTGAGGCGGTCTTTGCCGAGCTTGCTGTAGAAATAGAAGGGGCGATTATGCTGAAGGACGTAGTCGCCCGGCTGCGCCTGTTGCTCGATCCAGGCGACGGCGTCGCGCCATGCGGGTTTGTGTGGGGCGTTGTAGTACCAGTGCATACTGGCGAGCGACGGTGCGACCAGCACGATGGCCAGCAGGCCCGACAACCATGGCTGCCGCCATCGTTCGACAGGCAGGATCAGCAGAATCCAGAACGGCGCCATTGCGGTCATGACGGTTCGCGCCATAAACACATTGAGCGAACTGAAGGCTGAAATCATCAGCGGGATGCCGAATGCGCAGCCAAACCAGCACAGGGCGAGCAGCGCCGGGCGGATGTGCTGGTCGCGCTGTGGACGTTCGATCCATGCGCTTTTCACATAGCGGATGACTGCGATGGCCGTAGCGACGGCAGCGGTGACCAGCGGCAGAACCAGCGCCAGATTCTGGCTCGACCAGCCAAACTGCGCAAAAGGTGGTGCCTTGAAGCCGAGGTACATCAGCAGGACATCGGCGATCATTTTTGCATTCGGATCCCAGAGCCAGAAGCTACGCGAGAGGTCCTGCATACCCCAGATCAGGATCGACATCAACGGGGTCACGAGCAGCAGGGACATCAGATGAAGTGCTGACCAGCTTTCGCGAAACAGCAGGACATTCCAGGGCGATTGCGGGATAAATCGCCGTATCGGAAGATCACGAAGCAAGAAAGCCCGGATTGCCAGGTACAGGCCGTGGCCGACGACCGCAAAGATCGCAACATAGTGTGCGTTGAACAGGAGGGCCGCACTGAGGGCGTATGTGATCGCTTCTTTCCAGCCGGGGTGTTGCAGCCATGTCAGCAGGCGTTCGGTCGACCAGAGGGCGATCAGATACGCAAAAATATACATGCGCGCTTCTTGCGAATAATACGTTACAAACAGGCTGAATGCATGCGCGGCGACAAAAATCAGGCGCGCTGCGGCTGTGCGGAACAGGCGGCGTGCCAGCAGCCAGGCAATCGGAACGACCAGGGTTCCGGCGACCGCGGCGGGTGCGCGTAGAGCGAGCTCGCTCGTTCCGAACAATTCGGATGAGAGGCGAACCAGCGTATGCGCCAGCCTCGGGTGAGAATGGTCGCCTGGTGTCAGGTGCAGAAACAGGCGCCAGATGCTGTCCGCGTTCAGCGCCGGCTGTATTGTTGCAAGTTCGTCACGCCAGAAGCTGCGAAAGCCGAGTTTGTAGAATCTCAGGATCGCCGCGGCCAGAGTCAACAGAAGAACCAGCGCCAGTTCGACGCGTGGGCGCAGATCCTGTGGCGATGCCGGATTTTTGCGGCCCTTGCTCCCGGGGCGCCGTTTTCTTGTTCGGCTCACGCGTCTTGTTCCGTGGGCTGGTCGAGTACGGTCCGGACGATGTAATGCGGACGATGTTTTACTTCGTCATAGATGCGCCCCAGGTACTGACCGAGAACGCCGATGGCCATCAGATTCGAACCACCGAACACCAGGATCAACGTCACCAGTGTCGTGAATCCCTGTTCAGCCGTTTCAACACCACTCAGTCGCCGTGCCAGGAACCAGGCGGCCAGAGCCAGTCCGGTGACGAAGACGGCTGTTCCTGCAAAAAAGATCAGGCGCAGTGGTTTGTATGAGAAGCTGAATATTGCGTCGAATGCATAGCGAAACAGCCGCGCCATCGTCTGTTTCGGCTCTCCTCCGAGACGCTCGTCGCGGTCGTATTCGACCATCGTGTGTTCAAAACCGACCCAGGCGCGCAGACCGGGAAAGAAACGGTTGCGTTCCTGCAGTGCGACGAAGTGGTCGTGCGCCCGTCGCGACATGGCGCAGTAGGTGCCCGTCTCTTCATCGATCGGGAAGTCGGAAATCCACTTGAACAGTTTGTGAAATGCACGCAGCAGAAAACCGCGAATGCCCCGTTCTTTGCGGGACCGACGCATCGCCGTGGCAATGTCGCATTCCCCGGCGACAATCGGCGCGACCAGTTGTGGGATCAGTTCGGGCGGATCCTGCAGGTCTCCGTCCATCGTCACGACAATGTCCGCATTGGCCTGTTCGAGGCCGGCCAGGATCGCGGGTTGGTGCCCAAAGTTTCGTGCGAGATCGACGCCGACGACGCGCGGGTCGCGTGCGTGGAGCTGCTCGATCAGCGCCCAGGTCGTGTCGCTGCTGCCGTCGTTGACGAGGATCATGCGCCACGACCAGCCCGTCATGCCGTCCAGTGCAGCGGACGTTCGCTGGTAGAGCGTTTCGATGATCTCCTCTTCGTTGAAAACGGGGATCACGACATCGATGTGTCGGACCTGCTCGTCCATCGATACGGAATCCTGTCATCTGGACGTTACGTTACAGAAAATGGGCCCGTCCACGAAGACTGACCGGGTTTGTGCAAACCGGCTGGGCGCATCGGTTATCATAGCAGAGGGAACAACCCGCCGACCCGTGAAAAAGGCAGAACCCGTGAGTGAGCGACCCGCCCAGTCGACCGAAGTTCCGTTCGACTACGATTCGATTCCACCAGGTTATTACGACGAGGTCTTTGATCGCCGACGCGGCATCCAGTCGAAGTGGCATCACGTCAAGTTCGAGGGTGTGCGCAGAGCCATGCAGCGCGTGGGCGGCAACTCTGTGCTGGACATCGGCTGCGGTCCCGGAACCTTCGCGGCGATTTTACAAGATTATGACTATACGGGCGTTGATCTTGCCGCACCCCAGGTCGAATATGCGACACGAAAGTATGGGGATGCGCGTCATCAATTCATTCACGCCAGTTCGACAACGTTGCCGGTCGATGATGGGCAGTTCGACCTGGTCACCTCCGTCGAGGTGATCGAACACATCACGGCCGAGCAGGGCGCCCAGATGTTGTCGGAAGCGTTCCGTGTGCTGCGGCCGGGCGGGCACATGGTGATCACGACGCCGAATTACCGCTCCTTCTGGCCGGTACTCGAGCATCTGGTTTCGCGGTTGTCGCCGATGGACTACGTTGAGCAGCACATTTGCCACTACACGACGCCGCGACTGCGGCGGGCGCTCCAGCAGGCCGGATTCGCATCGATTCGGGTGCGTTCGTTCGTGCATAGTGCGCCGTTTCTGGCGCCGCTGGGCTGGCGGTTCTCCAGCCTGGTGTTTGGTGTGGAGTATCGGTTGCTGCCGTTTCTCGGCCATACGCTGCTGGCGACGGCGCGCAAACCGGAGCGCGCCGGCGGGTAGCAGGAGGCCTCGCCGGCGGCCCAGAGCGGCCCGGGGAGCATAGGGCCGCGCTGCTCAGGAAACCCGTGCCCCGAAGTCTGCGATACTTTCGCCCCCGTCATCTCGAAATCCGTCGCTTCCCCCGCCAGGTCATCCCGGAATCCGCCGCAGGCGGATATCCGGGATCCACACGCTGCGCGGCCTGGCCTGTCAGCGCTGAAACCCGCTCAAGAGCGGGGCTCCCCGCGGCGGGATCCCGGCTCGGGGGCCGGGATGACGATGATGGTGCCGCTGCGCAGCAGGTGTTGGTTTGGATAGGGTTCCGTCCGCCCTTCGGGCGGCCGTGTGGGCCCCGGATCAGGTCCGGGGCGACGGAAGATGCAAAATTCAAGATCTGACCCCGCGTACGAAATTGCTGTTTCGCGTTCACCGTCTCGCGGCACGGCCCGCCCGGCGTCCCAGAGCGGCCCGGGAGGCCATTGTTCCGGCGAGCATCACACTTTTCGTCGCCCCGGAATCCGCCGCAGACGGAGTCCGGGATCCACACGCTGCGTGACCTGTTGCGTGGCTGGATCCCGGCTCGGGGGCCGGGATGACGGCGGTCGTGCCGCTGCGCGGCGGGCGTTGGTTTTGATTGGGTTCCGTCGGCCCTTCGGCCGGCCGGGCGCCTTTTCATCCTGCAAAAACAAACGCCCCGGGTGTGATTCCGGGGCGTTTGCAATCGTCGTCGTTGTGTTTCAGGTCAGAGCAGATTCGTAATGTTCTGGAACAAGCCCTGCATCAGCGCGTTGAGGCTGCGGTTGGTGGCCGGGAAGAACACATTGCTGCCAAGGTCGTACACTTTTGTTTCATCGTTTGTGTCCACCAGGCGAATATAGAGAATCCCGCTCAGCGTTGGATCGCGGAATGCGAGCATACCCAGGGGGCTCTTCACCAGATCCGCGCGCAAGCCGAATTCTGTGCTCGTTGGCGGCTGGATATCCTCGACGGTTAGCGACGACTGCGCGGCCAGATCCGCCATTTCGCGCAGGTTGTCGGTATAGTCGACGCCGTCACTTCGGCTGTGTTCGACACGAAACTCGGTGGTGGTGATCTGCGGGAAGTACTCCGGCGTGAAATGGTCCATGTCGATGGCCCGATACTCGCTCGGGCCGTCGCAAAGAAAGTCCTCTGCGCCGGTTTCGGGGTTCCTCGGCGCATTGGTCGGGTCGGTATCGCCGGCAGGACTCAGTGAATCATCGCATTCAAATTCGAGCAGGAGCCGCACATCGTCCCAGGACTCGACGTACTCGGTGACAGTTTTGCCGTTGGTCGTGTCGGTGACGGCCATGGTGACCGGCAATGTCCAGAAGGGCAGCCAGTCGCGCAGCCATCCTTTGGGCGCCTTGAAGTACTGACCGACGTCGAATTCCAGTACATCCGGAATCACGCCGCGCAGCACGCCAGAGATCAGATCTTCGTTGACGAGGCTGCTGCTGAGCAGCGAATCGAGATCCTCGATTGCACTTGCGTCCTGACCGCTCAGTTCCAGCACCGCCTGAATGACGGCCTGGGCGAATCCCGAGCGAACCAGTGCCGTGGTCAGCACCGAAATCAGCGGCACCAGGTCGCGGCTCCAATTGATGCGCACGGCCGTGTCTCCGGCAAATGCGGCGGCGATGTTGTCGACGCCATCCATCACCTCATCGTTGATGTTGAACTGGATCTCATCCAGCGTGTCGATGTTGACGATCGGGGTCGCCGAGAAATCAATATTGAGCTGGATCGTGAAGCCGCGGTCATCCTGCTCGACCAGGGCGACCACGTCATCGGTCTGGTCATCGGTCTCGGTAATGATGAAATTGAGCGCCTTGCTCAGGTCATCCATCGCCGTCGCAAACTGGACGCCTGCGGTTTTCATGGCTTCCGCGTCGGCGAGGCCGAGCAGCTTGTTCTGGCTGGCAAGAACCGTCGCTGCGACATTCGACAGAATGCTGACCAGCGGCGGGTTGTCCGTGGCGAACAGCTCATCAACCTGATTGAAGATATGCGTGAATGCCTCGGTCGTGCCGAAGTCGATTGAGAAGTCGGTTGCCAGGATCATCTGCATCACGCCGTCCGCGACCAGAAACACGCTGTCGAGAAACAGGGCCTCGGCCAGGTCGTGCTCACCTTTCATATCCATCAGTTCAAACGGCAATGCCTTGAACTTGATCGGCAGATGCTGAAACGTGATGGAAAAGTCCGGATTCTGTTTGACTTGCGCGAGGATCGTCGCATTGCCGGCGAAAAAGTCTGAAAACTCCTTGACAAAACTGTCGAGCGTACTTGCGACCAGTCCCGATCCGCCCGCGGCTTCCAGGCGCGCATCGACCTCGCCAATCCAGGCCTGCGGCGTCATTCCGGGGGCAAACTGGGGGAGGGCGCCAAATTGCTGCGCGATGCCGAGCAGGGTGCTGAGTGTTTCGAGCCAGTCATTGATCTGGTTGAGTGTGTTCGCCATGACAAACATATAACGCGCCTGATCCTTGGCGACCGGATCGAAGTTCAGCGCGACGGCGAGCTCGGAATAGTCACCTTCGTCATTGACGAGCTTTTCGAGTTCAGTTTTGGCTTCGAGGTACTCACCCTTCTCGAGCAGCGCCTTGGCCGATTCCAGTTTGGACAGGGCATCCGCAAACGCCTTGGGTTCGCCGTCTGAGGTCCCGCCGACAAAGCAGCCGTGCATCATCAGGGCCAATGCCAGCGTCATCAGTCCGCGGCCGCGAAAGATTGGTGCGAAATTTCTGGACATCAAGGGTAGCACTCCCGTACAATCGTTAACGGTGGCTGACGACGCGGCGCAGTGCCGCAGTGCGTCAAACAACGTTTTTGTTTCCATCAGGAAAACCATTATAAGTGAATCTTGATCGCGCCGTAAAGTGTTCCGTTATCGCGGCCTGTATGGCGGTTGCCGGGCAGGCCGCGGTCGCGGCGCCAAGGGCGCACTCCTGGGGGGGGCGTGCGGCGGCTGCCGGCGGGACGCTGGTCGAAGCAACGGTGATGGATACAGGTCATCTACGGGTCACGCGCAGTCTCTGTTCCGGGCACAGTGCCATTGTGGGGCGCGATGCGGTATGGCCGGTAGGCGGAGCTATGCCGGCCCCCGGCAGCCGGGTCGTAGGATTGTATGCTGCGGCTTCGCAGCGACTCGATGTCGTCGACCTGGCCTGGACACGCTGGGCGCTGGATTTGTCCCAAGTTTATCGGCAGAGCGTCTGTCGGGCGGGGGAGCGGCCGGAACGCGCGTCGCGGTGGTTGCGGGCGGGCTGGCAGGATCTGTTGTCTATCCCGGATCAGCGGGCGCGG
>RFIY01000057.1 GCA_003695505.1 Candidatus Dadabacteria bacterium
AATGCCTGCAACGATTCCCGCGTCACATACCGACCTTCTCGACGGGCCGGTCTACGTCGTCCTGTCCACGCTGATGGCCGATGGTTCGATCCAGTCCAATCCGGTCTGGTGCAGCCGCGACGGCAATGACGTGCTGATCAACACGGCCGTCGGACGCGTCAAGGATCGCAACCTGCGCGAGCGCAAGATCGCAACCGTTTTCGCAATGGATCCGCAGAATCCGTATCGCTGGATTGAAGTGCGTGGCGAGGTCGCCGAAATCGTCGCGGGCGATGGCGCGGACGCGCATATCGACGATCTTGCGGAGTTGTATCTGGGGCAACGGCCTTACCCGTTCCGTCAGCCTGGCGAACAGCGCGTGATGTACCGGCTCCGACCGGTCCGCGTCAACGCCTTTGCAATGGAATGAATGATTCGCCGGAACCACTCGACGCCGACACCCCGGACGACGCCTGGGGCGAGGCCACGACGCGGCTGTTCTACGACCTGACGCCCGACACGATTCTCGACGCGGTCGAGCAGACGGGTCTGCGCTGCACCGGCCGCTGCCTGGCGCTGAACAGCCTCGAGAACCGGGTGTTCGAGATCGAGATCGAGCCCGACGCGCCGGTAGCTTCTGTCAGCGATCGCTTCGTCGTGGCCAAGTTCTACCGTCCCGGCCGCTGGTCGCGCACACAGATTCTCGACGAGCACGCCTTCCTTGCCGAGGCGGCCGCCGCCGATCTGCCGGTCGTTGCGCCGCTGGACCTGGGTGGTGACACGCTCGGTGAAACCGACGAAGGGATCCTGTTCACCTTGTTTCCGCGTCGAGCGGGAAGAACGATCGACGAGGTCACGCCAGCACTGGCCGAGCGACTCGGCGCCCTCGTGGCGCGGCTACATGCCGTCGGCCGCCAGGGCGAGGCGCCGCACCGCCTGCACCTGACGCCCGAAACCTACGGCCTGCATGCGCTGGATGACCTGCTCGAACGCCGGGCGATCCCGCCGCACCTCGAGAACGAACTGATCGATCTCGTCGAAGGGATCTGCGAAACGAGTGCGCCCTGGTTCGATGACGCGCCCGTCCAGCGCCTGCACGGCGACATGCATCTGGGGAACCTGCTGCTGCATCCGGACGAAGGCCTGCGCGTCGTCGACTTCGACGATATGGTGAACGGCCCACCGGTCCAGGATCTGTGGCTGCTGGCCGCCGATCCGGACGCACATGACGTGCGCGATGCACTGCTGCGCGGCTACCGGACGTTCGGGACGTTCGACATGGCGCAATGGCGCCTCGTCGAGCCGCTGCGCGCGCTGCGCTACATCCACTTCGCTGCCTGGATCGCCCGCCGCTGGACCGATCCGGCCTTTCCCGATGCGTTTCCGAACTTCGGCACCGACCGTTACTGGGACGAACTGCTCGCCGACCTGCGCGAGCAGTGGCGTCGGATCAACGCCTTGCGCTGATCCGGGCGGCGGGGACGGCCTCGCCTTCAATACACCCGCACGCGCGCGATCGGGCCGCCCGTCAAATCGGTGATGTAGAGGGAGCATGGATCGAACGGTACGCGACCGAATGCGAGGCTCGCGGGGTTGGACAGCTGGTCGCTGAGTGTTTCCACCTCTCCGTCGGGAGAGACCCGAACGACGGTATCGACGAGGTTCAGCGCAACATAGATGTTTCCATCCGCGTCACGCGCAACGCCATCGGGCGTGTCCCCACCCGCAAAGGCCACGACCAGCCGGGCTGCGCCTGCCGGGCGACCGTCACTGACGGGAATCGCCCACAGACCGGGATCCGTGAATGTCGACGCGACGTAAAGCGTTGAGCCGTCAGCGCTGAACACCATGCCGTTCGGTGACGCGACGGCATCGCTCCAGAGTGCAAAGGAACCGTCCGGCTGGATCTCTGTGATATTCGGTTCGAGATCGTCAGAAACGAGCAACGTGCCCCATGGGGTCGGGACGACAAAATTCGGGTTGCCGCCAATTGCAGCGACCGTTTCTGTCGTGTCCGAGCCGATCTCCCAGCGTTCGACACGACCACTGTTGAAGCCGGCCACATAGAGCACATTCCCCGTCACCGCCAGTCCAACGGCGGAATCAAATGTCGCAACCAGTTCCGTCGCTCCGTCAGGAAAAACCTCGAAGACCCCTTGCGGTTGCGAAACGAACAGACGTCCGTCATCGGTAAACGCCACCCCCTCGCTCGACGGCAGTTCCGCTGTAAGCGGAACAACTGCACCAGGAACCAGGTCGTCGACACATGTCGGACCTGTCGATAACGCGGGATCGTCGCTGGTCACGCAGCCAGACATCGCCACCAGAAAGCACACCACACAACTCGATTTTCGCATCGACACGTCTCCTGTTCGTTGCTCGCCCCCCCATGTTGCCATGGCCGCTACAACCGCGAACCGCATGCAATCGGATATGATCAAAGGTATGCCTGACCCAATATCCCGTTCACCACTGGCCGCTCTGAGGCACAACGCCAGCGCCTGGCTGATCGACCTGATTACGACGCCGGCGGCGAAGATTCGCGGTCAGGTACTCCAGCACGCACGCGGGCGCGTCGCCGACATCGGCATCGGCGGAGGCGGCAGCTTGCGCCATTATCCGGCTGATGTCACCGAGGTGCACGGAATCGAGCCCGATCCGGCCGAGTGGCTGTTGCGCCGCCGCGCCGGAAAACTGCACGAGGGCATCCAGTTTGAGCTGGTTTCGGCCTCTGCCGAGGCGCTTCCGTACGAAGACCACTCGCTGGACACCGTGACGTTCCAGCTCGTCCTCTGCACGATCCCCGATCCGGTCGCGGCTCTGTCCGAAGCGCGGCGGGTACTCAAACCGGACGGCCGCCTGCTGTTCATGGAACACCTGCGCCACCCCGACGAACGGGTCGCGCGCTTTCAGGATCGTCTGCAGCCGCTGTGGGGGCGCATCGCCGGCGGCTGCCGCATCAATCAGGACACGGTCACCCTGCTCGAACAGGCCGGCTTCGACTTCGCCTGGAAAGAACACGTCGTCGACCGCCAGCGCCCGCGCTTTTTGAGTCATCTCGCCTGGGGAATGGCGACGCCCCTCCTTCGCTAAAGCTACGGAGGGCGGGGCCCTCATCCGGCGATGGCTACGCCAGGCAAGGCGGGACGACAACGAACTGATGCAAATCGAACGAAAAGCGGGACCCTCCTTCGCCGGAGGCTACGGAGGGCAGGGACGGGATTCGAACGAAAAGCGGGAGACGGGATTCGAACCCGCGACCACCAGCTTGGAAGGCTGGTGCTCTACCATCTGAGCTACTCCCGCAAAGAAGAAGCAACCATTATTGTACCCGCCACCCTGCCATCGTTGGGGCAAACCCTCCGTAGCCTTGGCGAAGGAGGGCGAACCCGCGACCATGGGTGGTCTGCCTGTCCGCGCTTCGTCGCGAGGCGCGCAAGACGGCGTTGCAGTGTGGTTTCACGACCGAGCGCCCCGCAGGTGATGCCGATGCGCATCAGCGAGGAGCGCGACCGAGTGAAACCGCGCTGCGGCGTCGTATCGCGTGCCGCAGCAGAAGCGGGGGCCGGCAGATCGCCCTACTTGGAAGGCTGGTGCTCTACCATCTGAGCTACTCCCGCAAAAGGAGCAAGGAGAACCGACCCTCCGTAGCCCGCCGAAGCCTCTGGCGAAGGCGGGCGAAAAGGACCTGTCCTCCGTAGCCCTCCGTAGCCTCTGGCGAAGGAGGGCGAAGGAGGATGGAGGGGGGAGGATTCGAACCTCCGAAGCATTCCGCAGCAGATTTACAGTCTGCCCCCTTTGGCCACTCGGGAACCCCTCCTGATGTTTTCAATGACGCATCGGAAACCGTCGGCTTCGCGCACAAAGCTGACGACCGGAATCGAACCGGTAACCTGCTGATTACAAATCAGCTGCTCTGCCAATTGAGCTACGTCAGCAAGATTCCGGGCCGGCTTTGTCGCCGCGTCGTCCAGAGAAACCACAGGGTACCAAAGGGCCGCGAATTCTTGCAAGCCAGAAGGCGCGTCATATAGAATGACTTTACGGCCCCCAGTCGAACATTTCAGGCGATCTCCTGACCCCCTCTTCGTGGAACAGCAACACATGCCTCAACCGCATATCCGCATTACGCGCCGGTTTCATTTTTCGGCGAGCCATCGCTACTGGCAGCCCGCGTGGACAGACGAGGCCAACGAGCAGGTTTTCGGCAAGAATATTCACTCACACGGCCACAACTACATCCTCGAAGTCACGATCGAGGGTCCGATCGACCCCGACACCGGGATGATTCTGAACCTGACCGACGTGAAACACCGCGTCAACGACCTGCTCGAAAAATACTACGACCATCGCAACCTCAACGTCGATCACCCCGCCTTCGCGTCGGCGCAACCGACCACCGAACGGATTGCACTCCAACTTGCGCAGGAGGTACGCGAGCTGATCGATGATGGACACGTTCGCCTGTACCGGATCCGACTCTGGGAAACCGAGGATCTGTACGCCGAGGTGATCTGCTGATGCAGGTTCGCCTGGGTCGCCAGTATCGTTTCTTCGCCGCACACCGGCTCTACAACCCGGCCCTCGATGACGCGGAGAACCTGCGTATTTACGGCAAATGCAGCCATCCGAATGGCCACGGGCATACCTATCTGGTCGATGTCGTGGTCAGCGGCCCGCTCAATCCTGATACCCAGATGATCGTCGATCTGGACAATCTGGATGAGTGCGTCAACGCCGTCCTTGACACGATCGCGCACAAGCAGATCGAAGTCGATGTACCGGAACTGGCCGGACAGCGCTCGACAACCGAGAACGTCGCACGTTACCTGTTCGACAAACTTGACCCGGAAACGACGCGCCTGGGCATCGTCCTGGAGCGCGTCGAAGTCGCCGAGACCCGGAATAACCGCTTTGTTGCCGAAAGGGCCGCCGCATGACCGAAAAGAACGATCCGGTCGAACCGCTGATTCGAGATCTGCTCAAATCGCTTGGCGAGGATCCCGACCGTGAAGGATTGCAGCGCACGCCCGAGCGCGTCGCGCGGATGTACCGGCAGATCCTGTCGGGCTACGATGCGGATCCGATCGAGATTCTCAACGACGCCGTCTTTTCGATCGAATACGACGAAATGGTCATCGTCAAGGACATCGAGTTCTACAGCCTGTGCGAGCACCATATGCTGCCCTTTTTCGGCAAGGCCTTCGTTGCTTATGTGCCGGACAAGAAGGTCGTCGGCCTGTCGAAGATCCCACGCCTGGTCGACATGTTCGCCCGCCGCCTTCAGGTCCAGGAACGCATGACACAGCAGATCGCGGACATCCTTGAGGAGATCCTGCAACCCAAGGGTGTCGCGGTAGCCATCAACGCCCGCCACATGTGCATGTCGATGCGCGGCGTGCAAAAGCGACAGGCCTCGATGATCACGAGCGCCATGCGTGGCGCCTTTCGCGATGATGCACGCACCCGCGGCGAATTTCTGGCGCTGGTCACGAGCACGACGCACGACTGACTCTTGCGGCACCCATTCCGGGCGACTAGCATGCAGGAACATGCGGAGGATTCTCGCCAGTTGCGTTCTGCTCGCCTTGCCTGGCCTCGGCTGCGATCCGTCGCCCGGCGGCCCCGCGCCTCCGGTTGATTCTGCGAAACCTGCGCTACGCATTGCGTGGCAGCAGGCCCCCACCGCGACGAGCAGCCCGGAAGTCACGTTCGCCTGGGCGTTGACCGCCGACAACAACCCCATACCGGCGGCAACCTGGTCCTGCAGCATCGACCAGCAACCTGCCGCGTCGTGCACACCGCCACTGACGATCCGCGTG
>RFIY01000366.1 GCA_003695505.1 Candidatus Dadabacteria bacterium
ACGGTCTGAAGGATTTTCTCTGTCCAGATCCAGATCAGGAGGAACGATGAAGATCTGAACACACAGCCACTTGCGGCCGCCGCGTTTTCATGCTTGACGCTGCTGGAGAGCTGGCGGTCGATCTTAGAGCAGCACACTCCCCGGCTCGCTCAGGGCCCTCGCCCTTCACGTCGCCCCGGACCTGATCCGGGGCCCACCCGGCCGCCCGAAGGGCGGCCGGAACCCGATCAAAACCAACGCCTGACGCGCAGCGGCACGATCACCTCAGCCCGCCGCGCACGCCGTGACCGCACCACGACGCAAAACGGGCGCGGCCCGATGGCCGCGCCCGTTACCCACATACGAAACGTATCTGTCGATCTACTTTTCGGCCTGCTCGCCGCAATCGACCCAGAACGTTTGCGGCATATACGCGATCGACACCATCTGTCCGACCAACGCATTCAGGAATGTCGTCCGCATGTGCAATGTATCGAAGCTCTTGCTGCCGCAGACCGCTTCGACATCACCACGCTTGATCGGCACGATGCCCCACAGCGTGTAATGGCTCCACTTGCCGCCGTCCTGGAATTCGACGAACATCTTCGGCGGATTCACCATCGATTCGGCCTGCTGGATCGTCATCCGGTAGCAACCGGTCGAACCGATCGCGAGGACCGCCGCAAAAAGGAAACTGCGCATCATCGTCTTCATGATCACTTCCCTCCCTTTTGCTGAGCGCCAGGCTGCCTGTGCGCCAACTGCGCGCAGGTCACTTCGAGTGTCCGCGGTGTGTACATATAGAACGTGAACAACGCCGCCAACGCGTTACCGAAGGTCGTCTTTTGCACGACCTTGGCGAGCTCACCCGCCTGGCAGAAGTCGGTCGTCGCGTACTTGCGCGTTGGCACAAGACCAAACACACCGTACACCTGACGCTGCTCGATGCTGTGTTTCATTTCCAGATGCCCCGTCTTGACGATGTTTTTCGCGCACCCCAATGTGCCCGTCATCGCCACGGCGAGGATCAGTACGATACCTTTGCGCATATACTGCCTCCCTGGCTGTTGTGAGTTGCGAGTCAAATCGCTGCGGCGCGCCCCGATCATACGACACGCCTGCTTTCACTTAATGTAGTCGGTTCACCAAAGTCTGTCAACGCACCCAAACCGTCGTTCGGCAGACTCACCTGGCGACAACGCCACCGGCATCAATGAAGGCCTGAAACTGCCGCATCGCCGCGGGAATTTGTCGCCGCTGAATGCGCTCGAACCAGCGCCTCGGAATCGGTATGCCGGTATCGACATACACGCCGTATTCTCCGACCGTGGTCGTTGCATCGAGGGCGTAAAGCTGCCAGTAACCGCGGTTGCCATCGATGTCGTTGTCGTAATGCTCGGTATCCAGCCACCACTCATAGCGACTCAGCTCCGGATAAAACCAGTGCTGGATCCAGAAGTCGATATCGATCCAGAGGAACTCGATCGTAAATTTCGTCAGCTCACCCAGTGGTTCTTCGCGCCGCACGGTTTCGCTGGCGTCGAGATCATCGAGAAACTCCGCCAGCCGGGATGGCTGTGTCATCAGTTCGTACACGAGTGGTTTGGGCTGATGAAAGATGGCGAGCGCACGAATGTAGCCGGAAATTGCCGACGTGTCTGCGTCGCGGTTCTGACTACGCGCATCCTGGCGCAGCACGACCCCCTCGCGCAACAGCTTTGTCCGTTCGTCCTCGGACAAACGCTTCAGAAAGGCCTGGCCCTCACCAGCATTGACGGTCACAGGGCGCGCCAATGTCGGCCTCGTGACCGGCTCCGGTCGCTGCCAGGGCGCCAGCGGCCCCTGCAGGCGCGGCACGACAACCGTTGCCTGCCCAGCTTGCCCGCCGTCTGCACGCAGAGACGCCGGCCATACCAGCGTGAGGCACACCTGACACAACACAGCCCAGCTTGTGAACGGATTTCGCATGGCGTTTATCTTAACGTGGAGAAATCGGTCAAGGATTTACGCGCCTGTCAACTGCAAACTTTCCTCACAATGAAACGCGCCCGCCGGGAATTCCGGCGGGCGCGACATTCGCTCATTTGCTGCGCGTCAGGGACATTTTGACCCACGCGGGATATCTGTACAATTCTGATCAACCATTTTGTCGCCTTCGAACGACAGGGCGGTCGCTGCGTACGTTTCGTAACCGGTCTGGCTCAGATTCGGGGCCGGCCGGTCGGTACCGTCCTCGTCTTCGCCGCCAACGTCACTGAGATCGCCCTGCCCGGTCCATTCGGCTTCACTCTCTGTTGTGGACCAGCGCTCCAGCCCATCGCGCGGCGTCTGGTTACCACCACCTGGAAGGGGGCGCTCATCTGCCATCCACGCATCGCCCGGTGGGACCTGACCTTCGGTGAACGCCGGCTCCTGCAGATAATCTATGCTCGTGTCCCGGGTGCCGCTTCCCTGGTAAACGGTACTTTTTTCGCTGCGCACCAGATGGAATTCACCCTTGCCGGCCGCATCGAGTTTCGTGACGGTCAGATAACCGTCGACTTCTGTCCGATCTCCATTGAACCGGCCGGGGATGTAGCCGCCCTGTCCGGTATAACGGGTCATGGTCGACTGATATGTGCTGACTCCGGTCAGCGGGATCACGAACGTTTCGCCAACATTCGTGTTGCTGTAACCAGTCGCGAACGTCCCCGTGCCCAGCAGGAATTCCAGATCTACGCCCGCGTACTCGAATTCACCTTCGGCGCGCGCGCCCTCGCCCTGTGCGGTCGCTGGCTGCACATAGACGAAGCTGCCGACGGTCCGCAGCGGAAACGTAATCCCACCGGGAATGCCGACCGGCTGAAAAAACTCCAGCGTCGACAGCACATATTCTTTGGTGCTATCTGGCGTCTGATTCTGCCATCCGAAGAAAAACTTTTTGACGGAGACACTCGACAATTGGCCGGCGGCAATATTGGCAGGCGGATCCGTCTTGACAAAATAGCGGTCGTTGAATGTCGCGGTGATCTGGTTCCCCTGCGCATCCTGGTATTGTTCTTCGCGCGTATAGTCCTTCTGGTACCAGCCATCCGTGCCATCCGGTGCCTTCACCGGGCCGCTCCAGGCCGTGCGGCTGACGACCTTCTGCGAAAGCCCTGGCGCACCTGCCGACGCATCGCTGTCAAACAGATCCGATGGAACAGGCACCAGCACCGGGAGCTGGTTCGCGACCTTTTCGAGCGAACCGCTGGTCGCATCCCGTAGCCCCTCACCCGAGGGCGCAGCGGATTCATCGATCGCGCCGATCGTATTGACGACGACCTGACTCAGGGCGTCCTGCAGGTCTTCAACGACACCGCATGCGCCCAGGAAACCGGCACCGGCCAGCAGTGCCAGCAGTAGCTTTGCTTGTGCTCTCATTGCCACATCCTCCTAGTCTTCGGTAATGCGGTGCCACAATCACAACCGCAAGCAATGATCCGCAACATTCTGCCGCCCGCCAGCTCCCCTGTCAAGGATCTGGCGCACACCGCTTGCGTCGCTGCCGAACCAGGCAGGGAGCCTGATCGGCAAACAGTTATGTATCGAGCAGAAACGCCGCAACCCCGATGCCGATGACCACGCACCAGATCGCCACATAGAGCGGCACAAGGTTCGTCCGCCACTCAAGCACCTCGGGATATTCGACCGGTTTCCCGGCAAATTTCCCGCGCGGCTTCGACGGAAAGAAGAAAGTTTTGTAGGTCTCGGTCGTCGCGATCGTGTAACCGAGTGCGGGAAACGTGATCAGAACCAGATTCGACGTGAACTGACTCATCACCCAGGCGTAGAATGCCGCCAGCGCCGGACTCCTGAAGAATTTGAGCAGCTCGAAACCTTCGATCGGCGCGTCTTTCCAGGCGCCGCCGAACGCCGAGATCCAGCCGCCGATGCTGCCGATCAGCAGTACGGCCCAGAGCTGCTCACCGAGTCCGGCCTGGTTGGCGGCCACAACGCCCGCGACAGCCGCGGACACGCCTGCCAGGTAAGCCAGACCGATCAGCAGCCGTTTCTTGCGATCGGTCACGACCTCGCCCTGTACATGGAAGGTCATCGGGATGAAGTACTTCGACTGATCCTCTTCGCGCAGGAATGTCTTGTAGTACTCCATGATCGCGCGCTCGAGGACATATACGAGACCCCAGAACACCAGCATGTGCCCGGGCCGCAGCAGGTTCAGATCCGAGAAATATGCAGCCGGTACAGCCAGCGCGGTCGAGATGAAGGTGCTGCGCAGGTAGCGGCCGAGTGAATAGCCCTCGTACGGCGCATCCTTGTAAATCCCCCACGTCGATGTATGCAGGCCTGCCAGCAGACCGAGCCCCAGGGCGATCAGCCACTCCATGGGTCATCCTTCCTGTCACGAATTG
>RFIY01000367.1 GCA_003695505.1 Candidatus Dadabacteria bacterium
CTGCGCGTTGCCGAGGCCATCGTCGCACGACAGCATGCCCTGCTCGAAGAGGGTGAGCATGCGGCCGCTCCGCTGACGCTCAAGGATATCGGAGCCGATGTCGGCCTGCACGAAAGCACGATCTCCAGGGTCACACGGCGGAAATATGCGGTGACCCCACGTGGCATCATGGAACTCAAAGCATTTTTCCGGCAGAGCGTCGACGGCGTACACACACCGGACACGATTCAGCGTCGCATCGCGGAACTCGTTGCGTCCGAGAACCCGGCCCGGCCACTCAGCGATCAGAAGATATCGGATATCCTGGCGCGAGAGGGCATTGATGTCGCGAGAAGGACGATCGCGAAGTATCGTGGAGAACTTGGCATACCCGGTCGTTCGCAACGGCGAAAATCCAGTTAACGCCGCCCACCGCCCAATCCTTCAGGCGAACTCGTCAAGCCGGGCACAATCGCGTACCATGTAGCCTCGACATTCAGAATCCGCACACTGTACAAAGAAGGAATCCACATCAATGCAGGTGACGTATACATTCCGTCATATGGAAGGCAGCGACGCACTGAAGGCCGCCGTCGAGGAACATCTCGACAAGATTCGCCGCTACGTCGATGACGAATCAGCGAAGCTCCACGTGATCTACGAAACACAAAAACATCATCAGCGCGCCGAACTGAACCTCTGGGCACGCGGCGTCAAGACATCCGTTCATGCCGACAGCGAGGACATGTATCAAAGCGTGAGCCAGGCGCTCGATAAGCTGGAAAAATTGTTGCGGCGTGACAAAGAGCGCCGCAAGAACCACCACTGAACGGCACGATGGGCGCGAACGCGCCGGCGTGGAGTTTTCGCGAAGACTGGGTACAACCCGATCTGCGCTCGGCCAATGCCGTGGCGGTACTGGAAGAACTCGCCGCGCCGCTGCTTGCCGATCTGGATGCCGATGCGCGTACGGCCGCGCTTCAGGCGCTGCGGGATCGCGAAAAGCTCGGGTCAACCGCGATGGGTGACGGGGTTGCGATTCCACACGCCAAAATCTCCGGAATCGACGACCTGCGCGTTGGATTCGGTCGCCACCTCCGCGGCGCGGAGTTCGGGACGCCTGACGGTGCGCCGGTGCAACTGTTCTTCGTCATCCTTAGCCCGGAGCAGAAACCAGGACTGCACCTGCAGGCACTCGCACAAGTCGCGCGAATGACGCGGACGCCAGAAGCTCGCGAGCGCATTCTGCATGCCCCGGCGAACAAACTCACCTCGGTATTGAACGACCTGCTGAAGCAGGCGGCCGGTGACTGATCCGCAAAGCACCCCTGCTGCCCGTGCCATTACGGTGCAGGAAGCCTGGGATGCCTGCCGGGAGCGTGGGCTGTCTCTTGAGTTGCTCGGCGAGGCGAGGGGATTGAGCACGCAAGTGCGGGTACCCGACCTGCATCGACCCGGGCTGGCGCTGGTGGGGCATTTCTACCATCATCATCCCGAACGAATTCAGGTCTTCGGCGAAACGGAAATTACATTTCTTGGCACGCGTTCGAGCGATGAGCGCGCCGAGGTGCTGAACGCGCTCTGCGCCGATCGCGTCCCGGCCATCGTCGTCACGCGGGATCTGGCCGCGCCGACGGAACTGCTCGACGCCGCGAAATCGCACGATATCGCGGTTTTTGGCACGCCCTTCGACACGGGCACGTTTATACGCCACACGACGCGCCTGCTCGAAGACCTGCTCGCGCCGACGGCAGTCCTCCACGGCGTTCTTGTCGATGTGTTCGGTGTCGGCGTCATGATCACGGGCCCCAGTGGCATCGGGAAAAGTGAATGCGCCCTCGAACTGGTGTTGCGTGGACACCGACTTGTCGCCGACGACATGGTCGAGCTGAAATTGCGACCACGCGAAGGCCTGATCGGCCGCAGTATGGAACTGATCAAGCATCACATGGAAATTCGCGGTCTGGGGATCATCAACGTCCAGGATCTGTTTGGTGTTGCCGCCGTCCGGGACCAGAAACGCCTCGAATTGATCGTCGCGCTGGAACACTGGAACCCCGACGCGTACTATGACCGTCTCGGCAGCGATGACGAGCAGGTTCGTGTCATCCTTGGCGTACCCGTTGATGAAGCCAGGGTCCCGGTTCGACCGGGGCGAACCCTGTCCGAGATCATTGAAGTTGCCGCACGAAACCGTATCCTCAAGGCGCGCGGCGTAGACTCGGCCAAGCGATTCCAGGACCGCCTGCTCGAAGAAATCCGGCGCGCCTCGCCAGACGCCCCGCCGCCGACCGGCACCCCCCTGAGGGAAAGCAGCGAGTAACGCGAAGGCGCCAGAATGCGCGCCGCGTGCTGGCGCTCAGGCGTGATACAGCATCCAGTAGATCACCCATCCACTGACGGCGACAAACAGCCAGATCGGGAACGCGATCCGTGCGCGTTTGCGGTGTTCGTCGAAAGCCTCACGGCGTGCATATTTCAGCGCACCGAGTACGAACGGGATCACGACGACGGCCGCAATGCTATGGATGATCAGCAGACCGAAATAGATCGTCCTCGCCGCGCCCTGCCCTGTGTATGGTGTCGAACCGAACATGGCCCAACGCACCACATAGACGACCAGAAAGAGAACCGCAAACACGGTCGCTGTCAACATACTTGCGCGATGTATCGCAACATTGCGGCGCGCAATCGCAATGCGGCCCGTCACGAGCGCAATACCACTGATGACGATCAGCAGAGTATTGGCCAACGGCAACATGTCAGGCATCGGGGGCCTCCGTCCGATTGTCGATCACGAGTTTCAGCCGACGTTGCCGACTCTGATCCCATTCATACCAGCGCAGAAAGACCCATGCCAGGGTCGCAAAACCGGCGACCATTGCCGCAATCTTCATAATGGCCCCGCCCAGAACCTGATCCTGAATCGGGGACAGGGCGACGATTCGCGGTGCCGCAGCGTAGGTTGGATAGAAGACCGTCCGTGCAAACGTCAGGAATGCGAAGATCGGCAGCAATGCGATCGTCACGCCCGCCAGATAGATGACCTGCACTCCGTACGATGCCCGCGGCCATCCTTCTTCGGGGCCTGCCACCGGCCACCACATCGCCATGGCGGAAATCAGAAACGTCAGATGCTCGAGGTTGTGAATGACGCGGTCGCGCAAGGCCCACTCGTACAACGCCGGGACGTGCCAGCCACTGAATACCGCTGCGAACACGAACCCGGCGACCAGGGGGCGCGTCAGGACACGCCCGACAGTTCCGATCAACGGCATGGCTGCCAGACGCATAACGGCTCGTTCTGGCAGGGCGAGTACATAGAGCAGCGCAATCGGATAGATCAGCAACGTATGTTGCAGCATGTGCACCGAAAACAGGTAGCGCTCGCCGATTTCATCGATCGAGCTGGCTACCGTCACATAAAACAACAGTGTCGCCGAAGCCCAGGCACTGGCAGCGCGCCAGCCCGGACGCCCTTCAACCAACCACAACCAGCCTGCCGTCGCGATAGCAAGCAGCACGATCAGTTCGATATCGAGCCGGATTGCCCAGTACAAACCGTTCGGCACCGGGGTCGTTCCGCCAACGTGCGCTGCGGCCGGGACCGCGAGCAGCCCCATCAACAGAAAAAGGAGGGCGCAAGCGCCCTCCCGATGTCGTATCGAAACCATACCCTGCATCGCGCGAAGGGTTACAGGCCTTCCAGAAAGGCCAGCAAATCCGCGAACTCCTGGTCCGACATCTTCGAACGCAGGCTTGGCATCACCTTCATATACCCCTCAACGACGAACGCTCCCGGATCCTCGACCGATTGCCGAATGTAGGTCTTTGCGTCCATCCCGGGCACCCGCGACCCCGCCCGCGCGCCGAGTCCATCCAGGTTCGGCCCAACGGTACCGGTCGCCCCAGGAACCTTGCTGGTCGTATGGCAAGCCGTACAGCCCTGCGCCACGAAAATGTCCGGCCCGTTGGCCGGGTTTCCTTCGGGCAGCGGCGTGTTGAGATCAACGGGAGCCCCACCGGCACCCGCCGCAGCCGCCCAGTCAACGCTTGCGACCTCAAGTACACGTTTATTCGGCGCGTCTTCTCGATGGGCAGAACCAGGCAGCGGTGGTATATGCCGCATCATCAGATCGATCGCGATCAGCGTGCCAAGCGCCATCACCAGACCAAA
>RFIY01000368.1 GCA_003695505.1 Candidatus Dadabacteria bacterium
CGCAAACTGCTGCGCAGTGGCAACATCCTGGTCACATTGCTCGACCAGAACAGCCTGTATCACGAGGGTGTGTTCGTGCCGTTCTTCGGCCGCCCGGCCAGCACCCACTACGGCCCCGCGATGCTGGCAATCCGTGCGAAGGTACCGGTCATTCCGGCCTTCAGCTATCGCGATGCGGATGGTCGTTTTCGGGTCCGCTTCGAGCCGCCCGTCCAGGTAGACCGTGCGCTACCGCTGCGCGAGGCGACCTGGCACCTGACCGCGGCATTGACCGAGCGCATCGAAGCGGCCATACGCCGCGCACCCGAGCAGTGGTTCTGGGTGCATCGCCGCTGGAAGAACCAGCCACGCCCCGGACTGGAGCCCTGGAAACTCGGCCCGGACGCACAAGGTATGATGAAGCCCCCCCCCGCGCCCGACGCGCACCCCCGACCCGGAGACAAACCATGAACGACATTTTCGACCGCATCGCCGCCGCATCCGACAACGGCGGCCCTTCGCTTGCGCCGGTACTGGCCGGCGGCGCCATCGTGCTGGCGGTGTTGATCTTTCTCGCCTCCACCGCCTTCGTCATCGTTCACCCCGGTACGGTCGGCGTCGTCACGCACTTCGGCGCCGTCCAGTCCGAAGTGCTGCCAGAGGGCCTGCACCTGGTCATGCCGATCAAGACCAAGGTCATCCCTGTCGATGTCCGGGTACAGAAGGTCGAGACCGAAGCCTCCGCCTCGTCGAAAGACCTGCAGATCGTCACCTCGCGCGTCGTGCTCAACTACTACGTCGACAAGGACCATGCCGCGCAGGTGTTCCAGGAGCTGGGACCCGGCTTCCAGCGCACAATCGTCGAACCGGCAATCCAGGAATCGGTCAAGTCAGCCACGGCCCTGTTCAATGCCGAGCAATTGATCACGGAACGACCCGTGGTCAAAGAGGCCATCTTCGAGGACATCCGCAAACGCCTGGGCAAGTACAACCTGATCGTCACCGACTTTTCGATCATCGACTTCGCGTTCTCACCGGAATTCAACAAGGCGATCGAAGAAAAGCAGGTCGCCGAGCAGCGGGCGCTGCGTGCAAAAAACGATCTGCAGCGCATCAAGATCGAAGCCGAGCAGGTGCGTGCCCGCGCCCAGGGCGAAGCCGAGGCGCGCCTCGTTCAGGCCAAAGCCGAAGCCGAATCGCAACGCCTGCTACGCCAGACACTGAACCGGGACCTGGTGCAACTTCGCGCCATCGAAAAATGGGACGGCAAGCTGCCCCAGTACACCGGGGCAGGCATGCCGTTTTTGAATCTCGGAGCAGGCGGCAAGTAACGTCACTAACGTAACCAGCCGACAAACACCGACAGCCGCACGCCAACCGGCGTCGCACGACCACCGACCAGTCCTGGCAGCGACAGGCCGCCGCGCACCCACAGCTTGCGCTCCGGCCAGATCCCGGACCCTGTCAGGCCGACCGCGTGCACGACGGCATCCGGCGCCTGGGACCGGGCCGAACGCTCCCAGGACCAGTTGACACCGACGAAACGCTGATACGCAGGATAGTACAACAGCGACGCCGCGATGCTGCTGCGCCACGACGCGTCGACCGGCTCTGCTGGAATCGATCGTTCCCACGCTCCTGATGCGGCCAGGGACTGCCCGATGATGCCCCAGACCTTGGTGACATCCAGCCCTGCTTCGCTCGACCAGACGCCGCGACCGGTGACGTCGGCGCCAAGCCCGTCCGCCGAATGCGCGGTCGAACGCCCGCTCGGAAACAACTGCCGCACAACGAGATGGATCGACGGCTTCAGATCGTTCCAGTTCAGCGTATGGAATGGCCGCGCGTAGCACGTCTCCTCGTCCAGCAATTCGACGCGAAACTGGGTCGCCAGGTCCCCTGGACCGCCGCCGAACGATCGCTGGCCTCCGGCCTGAACGCTCCGCACAACAACGGGCAACGCCAGCCCCGCCTGCAGACGCGAGGCCAGGCGAGCGCCAGCTCCGGCGATCAGCCGCGTTTCCAGATTGCGCCAGTCCGCACCGACCCGCTGGCCACGGGCGTCACGCTGATCGACATCGACCTGCTCGACGAGTTGCGCGCCGACAAGCCAATGTTGCCACTTCGGAAGCACGAAGACGTCACTCGTACTCGCGCCGCCACAGCAACTTGCCCCCCAGGCCGACGCAGGCAGCCACCACAGCAGCAGCGCGCCGGAGACACGGAGGAGCGCAACCGCGCCTCTCCGCCAGTCGATTGTCACAACGACCCCGGCCTCAATGGACGAGGACATCGAACGTGACCGATTCGGTCACGCCCGTCGCCCGCGACACGTCAGCCAGAATCTGCCAATCCCCCGGCATCTGGAACGTCACCTGAAACCGCCCCCTGTGATCGGGGTCGATCACGGATGGCACGGCGGTGCCATGTCCCATTGACGGCATCACCGCATCAACGGCGACGACCGTTACCGGTGTGCTCACTGCCATACCGCCGCCGTCTTCTCCGGCAGCTTCGGCGTCATGCAGCGGAACGATCGCAGGCGCCATCGCGCCGCCCGCAACAAACCAGAGCTGGAAGGTGTTTTCACCAACAACCGGGCATTCGCGTCCGACCTGGTGAATCATCACGGATCCACTGCCACCGGCCAGCGCCACCTGACCGAGATGTTGCTCTCCGGCAATTTCGGGGCATTCGACCGCATCACTTCCACAAGCAGAAAGCGCAAACAACACTGGCAGGACCAGCAGGGCATTGAGGGCCCCGCGAACGATTTGTATTTGTTTCATCTGAGTTCTTCCTTCCGTCGCAAAACATGCGCGCACGCACGCCCGGCGCACGCCGCGCAGCAATCGTCATCCGCCGGACCGCACCGCGTATACCGTCACACTGCGCAGTCCGACAGGGTTTCGGTCGCACCAGGTGCGACCCAACCATCTGGAGCTAAACGAGCGGCGGAGGTGCGTTGGCGTCCGGAAGGAGTGTCGTAAGCTGGATACCAGCAGCATGGGATTCTACGGCGACGATGCGACCACGGTCTGCCGCCGGCAACACCAGCATCCAGGCCAGCGGCACCGGCGCGCGCACGGCCCCTGGCAAATGCCCCTGAAGATCACCGCAGCGACAGGGGCCGCCGTGTTCAGGCTGATCGCCGCGGTGCCCTGGTTTTGCGTGCCCACGCGACGCCCCACACAGCGGCGCGTTTGCCAGCGCCGAATCGGCTTTATCGGATGCCGTCGCCCACAGGGCGAAGTGGTGCGGGCAATCTGCCCAGGCCAGCGGCGCGATCAGCGTCTGATGCGCAAAGAGCTGGACAAGGAGCAGCGCAAAAAATGTCTTTGCATCCGGTCGCATCGCTTCATGGTACGAATTCCGCCGCCAACTTGCCCAGTCGCAGACGGCGCGGTTTAATGATCGCAAGCAGATCCACCGTACCGAAAGGACAGCCCGGTGAGCGACACGCGCCGCATATTGATCGTCGAAGACCATGATGACACCCGCGACATGCTCCGCATCGCGCTCGAAAACGAGGGCTTCGAAGTCGTCACGGCGCCGAACGGCGTCAAGCTGTTGCCACTGATCCGCGAAAACGTGCCCGACCTGATTTTGCTCGACATCATGATGCCGTGGGTGGACGGCTTCGAGCTGGCGCGTGCGATCAAGGACAACGATGACCTGCGCAACATCCCGATCTTTTTCATCACGGCCAAGATCAACCCCGAAGACATCGAGACCGGATTCCGGGTCGGCGCCGCCGAATACATTCAGAAGCCGATCGACCTCGACGAACTGTTCGAAAAGATCGAACAACACCTCGCGTGACGCCCCGCGTCCGCGACACCCCACCACCGGTATCCCGACTCGACGATTCGTTTCAGCCCTTGCTGGAGCGCGCACGGGAATACCCCGTCCTGCTGCGGTTCGGCGCACCCGTGGAATACGAACTTGCGCTCGAGCTGCAACAACTGCTCGTTGACCAGATTTATCACGAGCAGCTGCGTCCGGTCATTCTGGCACTTGAGCATCCATTGGTCGTCACGCTCGGCCGCAGCGCCCCCGATGATGAGGCGGCGCTGGCCACGGCTCCTGTCTGGCGCACCCATCGCGGCGGACACGTCACCGTTCACGGCCCCGGCCAGCTCGTCTGCTACCCGATCTTCGATCTGCGCCGCAGTCCGTGGTCCGTCGTGCCGTATGTACGCAGGCTGGAGCAATTGCTGGCCGGGACGTGCCGCCGACTCGGCA
>RFIY01000369.1 GCA_003695505.1 Candidatus Dadabacteria bacterium
CGCCAGTCCTTCGCACAATGGCGGAAACTCGTGGCCGGGTCGATCGAAAGCGCGGCAGACAACAGCCGGATGGCAACGAGTGAACAGATCGCGGCAACGAGAGCCGGGGAGATGGTGTCGCGCAGCGTCGCAGCCGCGTCGCGCCCTTCCGCCAGCGTCAGAACCACCGCAGCGGCGAGCGCGATATTCACGGCCGCCATGCCCATAAGTGGCGCGGCCGGCAGCAGTGCCGCCGTCGTCAGATACAGAAAGCGGTGCAGCCGCCAGGCAGCAGACGGTTGCGCTGCTGGTGGCAGTTCAGCCCGCATTATTCGGGTGAGCCGCCCTCAGGGCCGGATGCTGCGCGATAGCAGTTCGAATGCACTCTATTTACTTCCATATTTGGTACAACGCCTTTATGAGAGGCTGCTCATTTTGCATATGCCGCGCCCTCGTGAATGATGCGGGTTAACCACGGCTCGTTACGACTTCTGTCGCGCCGGGGGGAGGCGTAGGCACCAATGGCTCTGTGCGGCGCGCAACGCGAATCAGTTCCTCGTCGGCACCAAGGCGCTCGAGCAGCGCGACGACGCCGTCGAGCGCGCGTTCCCGGGACAGGATCGCGACCGCCGTCAGCAAGATCAGTCGCAGGTCGACGGCCAGGCTGGCATGGTCCACATAGAACAGCCCCAGGCGGCTTTTCCACGGTCGAATCAACTGGTTGTATGCCAGATCCGGATCGTCGTGCTCGGACAAAATATCGCCTTCGTCCGAAAAAACGATTGACGCAAAATCGGTAATGCCGGGACGAACCGACAGCAAGCGCTTTTCTTCGTCGGTGTACAGGCGCGTCTCACGTTCAACATTGGGTCGGGGCCCGACCAGACTCATATCGCCCTTCAGCACGTTGTAGAGCTGCGGCAGCTCGTCGAGTTTGTAGCGCCGAACGAAATGCCCGACACGCGTGATTCGCGGATCACGCGCCGACGTCGAGTCGACGCCGGTGCTGTCGGCATTGACGACCATCGACCGGAACTTGTACATCCGAAAGGGCCGTTCTCCACGACCGACACGCGGCGCAACGTAGAACGGTGAGTGGAAGTCCTGGAGCCAGATGGCGATCATCGTCGGGACAAGCACCGGCGACGCGGCAATCAGACCCACGGACGAAACGGCGATGTCGAGCAGACGTTTCATTGCGATTGCTCCAGCATGCGTTGCGCGGTCAGCACAATGTCATCCGCGCCCGGGTAATAGATTTCCTCCAGAACGCGACTGGTCGGCGCGGGCGCATCCGGCAGCGTGATCCGTTGCGGCGTTGCCCGCCATGCCGAGAATGGCAAGCGCTCGGCGACGGACGCAATGATTTCCGCGGAAAAGCCGCAGGTTCGCCAGCTGCCGTCAATTGCAATCAGCCTGCCGGTTTTTTCGACCGATGTGACGATTGCAGACGGATCCAGCGGATGAAGTACCCGCAGGTCGACGACTTCTGCCGAGACGCCTGCTTCGGCAAGCGCCTCTGCGGCTTCCATCGCAAGGCGAACGCTGTGACCGGAAGCGCAAAGGGTCAGATCATCGCCCTCACGCCTGATTTGAGGACCCTGAGTCGTCAGTGAAACCGGGGCCGCATCGGGAAGCGTCTCTTCGAGATCATACAGCCAGCGATCGTCGATATAGATGACCGGATCGTCACATAACACCGACGCGATCAGCAGGTCGCGGGCGTCGCGGGGTGTCGCGGGCATGACCACGCGCAAGCCCGGAATGTGTGCGTACCACGAATGCAGCGCCTGCGAATGTTGGGCGCCCTGCTCTCCGCCGCGATTGATGATCGCCCGAATCGTGACCGCGCTGCCCGCCTGACCGCCGAGCATGTGCCGCCATTTGGCGGCCTGATTCACGACGGGGTCTGATGCGAGCAGGAAAAAATCCATGCGAGGGTGAATCACGATCGGTCGCATGCCGAACAGACCCGCGCCGACGCCCGCCGCCGTTGTCGCCAGCTCCGAAACCGGCGTGTCGATGACGCGATCGGTGCCGAACTCCTTGTCGAGGTCTTTCATCGAGCTCCCGACATACCAGGGGCTCCAGACGCCCTGACCGAGGATAAAGACCTCTGGATAATTGCGGAGAAGGTAACGGAATCCTTCCAGAATCGCACCTGCGTAGGTCGTCATGACGTTTCCTCCGCATACACTGTGTCAAGCAGCGCCTCTGCGGCCGGCCAGGGGGCCTGTCGGCCCCGTTCGACGGCCGTCTGTACGCAGGTGCGCACCTCGGCTTCCAGGTCCTTGAAGCCGGCTTCATCGAGTGCGCCGGCCTGTTCCAGGGCCGTCCGCAGCCGCGCGATCGGATCGTGTCCGCGCCAGGCCGCCAGATCCTCGGCCTTGCGGCGCAGGCCGACGTCGATGTTCTCGTCGGGGCCGACATGGCCGCGCCAGCGGTAGGTGATCGCCTCCAGGAATGCCGGGCCGTCGCCGCGCCGACAGCGAAGCACCAGATCCTGCGCGGCCCGAAAGACATCGCCGATATTGTTGCCGTCGACGACCCGCGCCTCCATCAGATTCGCATCCGCGAACCGGGCGATGCGATCGGATGGCTGGCGCAGGGCGATATCGAGATGGCTGGAGTAGAGGTTGTTCTCGCAAACGAACAGGACCGGCAGCTCGAAATTGGCCGCGAAGTTCATCGCCTCGTGAAAGCCTCCCTCTTCGGTGGCGCCATCACCGAAGTAGGCCACGGCGATGCAGTCGCGCTTCTGCAGCTTCGCGGCGAGAGCGGCGCCGACCGCGACGGGGATCGTTCCGGCAACGATCGGCACGGACCCCGCGAACCCGTGATCGCCTGCATACAGGTGCATCGAGCCGCCCATGCCGTGCGACGCGCCGGTCGCCCGGCCGAGTACCTCGGCAAACAGCTCATCGACACCGGCGCCGAGCGCCAGATAATGAGGGTGCGAGCGATGAGCGCCGAATACCCGGTCGTCTGACCGGAGCGCGGCGCTGACACCGACGGCCACGGCCTCCTGCCCGATCGCAAGGTGACACGGGCAATGCGCTTCGTCGGACAGGACCAGATCCGCAATCGTTTCCTCGGCGACGCGAATCAGCAGCATGGTCTTCAGGTCAGCAAGCCAGTCGTCGGTGGCTCGCCCGTCGAGCGCGACCGGAGCCGGATCC
>RFIY01000370.1 GCA_003695505.1 Candidatus Dadabacteria bacterium
ACATCGGCAGGCTCCTCTCCGACGACGGCCGGCAGTGCGGACATCCAGGCTTGTCTCAGTGGTTCGAGCGACACATCCGCGACGCCGCGCAGCACGATCCGGTCGCCACCACTGGCGCCCAGTTCGGCACAGGCAAGCCCCGCAGTCCGGCAGGCATTCACCACCGTCGGCGCAACAGCCGGGTCAACCGCCACCACGATGGCCTGACCGTCTTCGGCGAACCAGCGCTCCAGTGGCATGTCGACGTCGATGACGCACCCGATGCCCGCGGCGAGCGCCATTTCAGCGAGCGCAACCGCGAGGCCGCCCTCGGCGACATCATGCGCAGCCAGAATCGCGTTGTCGCCGATCAGCGCGCCAAGCACGGCCTGAAGCCGCTCCAGCAGCGCCCAGTCCGGTGGTGGCAACTCGCCCTGCACCTGCTCCAGCACATACTGCTGAAGTGCTGACCCTGCCACCGTCGTCCCTGGCTCACCCAGCAACAGCAGCTCCAGACCACCATCCGACCAGGTGGAATCCGGCACATGCTCGAGCGCCGATTCGACCCGACCGACAACTCCCAGTACGGGCGTCGGCCAGACACCGGTGCCACTGGTCTCGTTGTAGAGGCTGACATTTCCTCCGGTAATCGGCACGTTGACACGCGTCAGTCCAGCCGCGAGTCCCTGCACGGCTTCAACGAACTCCCAGAACGTCTCGGGACGTTCCGGATTCCCGAAATTGAGGCAATCGGTGGCACCAAGTGGCACGGCGCCGACGCAGGCCAGATTGCGCACGGCCTCGGCGACGACATGCTGCGCCCCGTGGTGCGGATGCAAATAGCAGAGCCGGCTGTTCCCTTCGATCGTCATCGCCACCGCATGCGATGAGCCGGGCAGCCGCACGACCGCGGCGTCGGCGCCTTCGGCGCGAACCGTCCCGGCCTGCACCGTCGAATCATATTGGCGCGTGATCCACGCCTTCGATGCCAGCGACGGATGGCTTAGCAGCGTCTTCAGCGCCGCCTCGGCATCGAAGTCCGTCGGCAGCGCTGCGTCGCGTTGTTGCAGCTCCAGTCGGGCGGGGTCTGGCCGATGCGGCCGGTCATAGCGTGGTGCGTCGTCAACGAGCAGGGGCACGGGCAGATCCGCGACCAGATCATCGTGCCAGAAGCAGCGTACATGGCCGCTGTCGGTCACGGTGCCAATCTCGGCAACTTCGAGATCCCACTTCTCGAAGATCGCATGCGCGACATCCTCGCGCCCACGCTCGAGTACAACGAGCATCCGCTCCTGGGACTCGGACAGCATCAGTTCGTATGGCCCCAGTCCCTGCTGTCGAACCGGTACCCGATCCAGCATCAGATCCATCCCGGAACCGGCGCGCGACGCCATTTCGAAACTGGAGCTCGTCAATCCGGCTGCACCCATGTCCTGGATGCCGATCACCACCCCGCTGGCCATCAGTTCGAGACACGCCTCGATCAGCAACTTTTCGGTGAACGGATCGCCGACCTGAACCGCGGGGCGCTGATCTTCCTGCCCCTCTTCGAAAGCGGCGCTGGCCATGGTCGCACCGTGGATGCCGTCGCCCCCCGTCGCCGACCCCACATAGAACACGGGATTGCCGACACCCGAGGCGTAGCCGCGAAAAATGTCCTGCTCCCGCACGACACCCACCGTCATGGCGTTGACGAGGATGTTGTCGTCGTAACAGGGCGAGAAGCTGCACTCCCCTGCCACGGTTGGCACGCCAACGCAGTTGCCGTAATCCGCGATGCCGCGCACCACGCCGTTGAGCAAAAATGGTGTCTTCGGGTGATCCGGCCGACCGAAACGAAGCGAATTCAGGTTCGCAATTGGCCGCGCGCCCATGGTGAACACATCACGCAAGATCCCGCCGACACCTGTCGCGGCACCGTGGTACGGCTCGATGTAACTGGGGTGATTGTGACTTTCGACTTTGAAGGCAATGCAGAGATCTCCATCGAGCCGCACGATGCCGGCGTTCTCGCCCGGACCTTCAACGACGTGCTCGCCTTCGACCGGCAATTCGGACAACCAGCGCCGGCTGCTCTTGTAGCTGCAATGTTCGCTCCAGAGTGCGCCGCAAATGCCGAGTTCGACGCGGTTCGGGTCGCGCCCCAGTTCGGCCCGGATACGCTCGTATTCTTCCCGCGTCAGACCATGCTCTGACCAGACATCGACCAGATCAGTCATGCGGCTGCTCGCTGTGATGGATCCGGATCCATTCGATGATGCTTTCAATCAACAGGCGCCCATCCGCCGAACCGAGCGCATCATCCGTCGCGCGCTCGGGGTGCGGCATCAGGCCAAACACGTTGCCGGCGCGGTTCATCAGGCCTGCGGCGTCACCCATGGAACCATTAGGATTGCCGCCCTCATAGCGCAACAGGATTTGCCGGTGTTCCTCGACCAGCAGATAGTCTTCTTGATGATGCTCCCAGTTACCGTCGCCATGGGCGATCGGGATGTGCAGGATCTGGCCCGGCTCGCACCGACATGTCCAGGGTGTATCGTTGCGCTCGACACGCAGCGGCACGGTCGTGCTGACGAACCGCAAGTTGCGGTTGCGAATCAGCGCTCCGGGCAACAGGCCGGCCTCGGTCAGCACCTGAAAACCGTTGCAAATTCCGAGCACATAACCACCCTGATGCGCGAACGCGATCACATCCTGCATCACCGTACCGAACCGGGCGATCGCACCAGGACGCAGGTAATCACCATAACTGAACCCGCCGGGGACAACGACCAGATCCAGGGCTTCCGGCAATCGCTCCTTGTGCCAGACAGGCAACGCCTCGACGCCACAAACCGATGCGAACGCGCGCAATGTCTCGCGCTCGCAGTTGGTACCCGGAAAGAC
>RFIY01000058.1 GCA_003695505.1 Candidatus Dadabacteria bacterium
CTCTGGGCCGCCGGGCGAGCCGTGCAGCGAGACGGTGAACGCGAAACAGCAATTTCGGAACCGTTGAATGGGCAGCGCGGCATGAAGCCCCAGGCATTCAGCCAACAAGCGGTATCGTAGCCCCAAATCTGTTTCGCCCGGCTCGCGGTGCGAACCGCGCGGGAACCCCGCCGCAGCCGGGGCGGCCCAGCCGCGGCCCCACGCCGTTTTCGTCGGTTTTGGGCGAGCAAAACCGACCCGGCCGCCCGAAGGGCGGACGGAGCCCAGCTCAATCCAACACTTGCCGCGCAGCGGCACGACCATCCCCGCCCGACGAGTCAGGCGAAACGTGCCAGCCAGCGCTCCGCGGCAATTCTGGCGAACGCCATCACCGGCAGCATCGTGTGCGAACTCGATGTCGTCGGAAAAACGGATGCATCCGCAACATAGAGGTTCCGAACACCGCGAACGGCAAATGTCGAGTCCACGACGCCCTGACCGGGGTGGTCGCTCATCCGTGCCGTGCCCTGCGGATGGGCGCTGATCATGCGCAGGCTGATCGCGCGCCACGGCGTGCGCACCAGCAGGTCGTCGATCTGATCGGGGTGCGTGATCGAACGAGACAACAGCGTCGAAAACCAGACCTCCTCGGCGCCGGCATCGAAGTAGAGCCGGGCCGCCTCCCGCATGCCATCGTGCAAACGACGAAACACATCCGGCGACAGACGATAGGCGATGTCGGGACGACCGGCGGCTGTCGGCGAGACGGCGCCCGACGGCTGATCGGGGACCAGGATCAGTGAGGCACCAAGGTGATCGTAGCGTTCGAGCAACGGCCGCACCGATTTTCCGAAACCGGGCAGAAAGCCCGTCGCCGTCGCCGGCGGTCCGAAAATCCCCTCGATCCGAAACCCACCGAAACCATGGGCCTCATCGACGGTTTCCCACTCATCGACATAGCCCGACTGCGGAATACCGCGAAACGAGCGCACCTTGTCGGAAAAGCGCGCCATGACAGCCCCCTGCGGCTGCAGGCTGAGATGCTGACCGACGTGTTTCCCCCCGACACCGCTCTGCTGCAGGACCAGCGGCGTATGGATGGCGCCCGCGCAGACAAACACGTGGTCGCACCGAATCGAGACTGTCTCGACAGGCTGCCGCGCTGCGTCCAGACGGGTTGCGATCACACCAGAGACCCTGCCGTCCCTGACGATGACGCGCTCGACCCGATGCTGTGGCAGCAGGCGTGCGCCGGCGCGCAGCGCGTCGGGGATCCAGGTAATCAGCGCGGACTGCTTCGCGTCATAACTGCAGCCCAAATGGCAGTACCCCGATCCGACGCAGCCCACGCGGTTGTCACGAAAGAACCCGGCACGCAGCCCACGACGTTGCGCCGCTTCGACCAGTCGCCGGTTGTTGGCGTTGATCTCATGGTCGGCGATCGGTCCGGCGCCGATCCGCCGCTCGACGGTCTCTGCGGCCCGGCGGAAATCGCGATAGCTGATGCCGCTCAGTTCATAGTGGGACGACCAGTGCGCGAAGAGTTCCTCGGGAATCGGCGTCACATCGGCCTGGTTGATGACCGTCGAGCCGCCGACACAGCTCCCCTGCAGGACGGAGATGCTGCCGTCGGCCGTCGACTGCAGGCCGCGATCGCGAAACAGTTTGTCATACATGTCGGCATCGCGCTGCGTGAACTGCGAGGATGGAACGTGCCGGCCTTCTTCGAGCATCAGCACGTCGACGCCAGCCTGCGCCAGCATGGCGGCTACGACGGCGCCGCCTGAGCCCGTCCCGATGACGACGACGCGCGCGGACAATTCCGTCACAGGGCCTCCTCCGGCATCCCGATCAGCGGCCCATCATAGCCCATCATTGGCCAGCTTTCGGGACGGTCCGCGGCAACGAACATCACCAGCCCCGTCAACGCACGAAAGACGAGGCGCCGCAGCGCAAACATGCTGGTTGCACTAGATTCGAGCGTACAGGTTCGACGTTCCAGCGACATCTGACTGAACCGTTGCGGTGGGAATCCGACCAGCGGCGACCACTCCAGAAACAGCACCGCCTGCTCCAGCCTGGTGCGCAGCTCGGGGTCCGCCGCTTCGATCGCCTGACGCACACCTGCCGCGACTTCGGCGTGGCCACCCTCAGGAACAGGCAGACCGTCCAGCACCGCTTCGGCCAGCGCGAACAGGATCGGGTCATCGTTGCCAGCGTAAAGCGGCTGCGGTCGCGCAAGCGACACGGCGCCGACGAGCCACGGAAGCGCGGCGGTTCCAGCAAGAAACTGACGACGATCGAGACCCGAATGCATCACATCAAATCATACCACTGCATCCGATTTGACATCGTGTCGAACGGGTCGCTTGCAGCGGACCGCACTGGCTGCTATCGTAACGGAATGAATATTCATTCCGAAGCCTCCGCCCCCATTGATCGCCGTCGGAACATCCTTGACGCCGCGCTGGCGGTGTTTGCGGAACAGGGATATGCCGCGACACCGGTACCGCCAATCGCCGAACGGGCTGGCGTCGGTGTCGGCACGATCTATCGGTATTTCCCCGACAAGCAGTCACTTGTCAACGAAGTCTTTCGGGAAACCAAGGCGCGACTCGGATCGTGGCTGCTCGATGGCCTCGATCTGTCGGCGGAACCGTGGCCATTGTATTGTGCGTTCTGGGAACGGTTGACCTCGTTTGCCCGCGAACAACCGGAAGCGTTCCGGTTTCTCGAGCTGCAGGATCATCGCCCCTACCTGGATGAGGCCAGTCGACGCACGGAACGGGCAGTTCTCGAGCCCATTCGCACTGCGATCGAACGGTTTCGCCAGGCCGGTCTGGTGCGCACCGGCATGCAGGGGCCGGTCATCGTCGCCCTGGTCTGGGGCGCTGTTGTCGGCATATTCAAATACGACGATGGCCAGTATTACCGGTTGTTGGACAGTGATCTCGATGCCGCACGCGACGCCCTCTGGCGCGCACTGACGGCCACAGAACCACCCGGCCCACCTCTGCAAGGAGTCTCCACATGAGTGCACCCCGCATCCGTCCCCGCCGCCAGCGCAGTTTCGTCATCGTCGGCGCCGGCTTCGGCGGACTCGGCGCGGCCATTTCGCTGCGGCGCCTGGGCTACGACGACATCACGATCATCGACCGCGCAGACGGCGTCGGCGGCACATGGCACTGGAACACCTATCCGGGCCTCGCCGTCGACATCGCATCCACGACCTACAGCTACAGCTTCGAACCGAATCCGTGGTGGCAGCGGGTTTATGCGAAAGGCCCCGAGCTGAAACGCTACGCCGAACATGTCACCGAAAAATACGATTTGCGCCGACATTTGCGGCTCAAAACCGACGTCGAATCGGCCACCTTCGATGACACAAGTGGAACCTGGACGGTACGCACCGGCGACGGCGATGACATCACGGCCGACGTGATGATCCTGGCAACCGGCTTCCTGTCTCAGCCGAAATATCCGGACATTCCCGGTCTCGACGCATTCGGCGGCAAAACGATCCATACGGCGCGCTGGGATCACGATCATGATCTGCGCGGCCGTCGCGCCGCGGTCATTGGCACCGGCGCAACAGCGGTGCAACTCTTGCCCGAAATCGCACCGCTGCTCGACCACCTCGATGTTTACCAGCGCACGCCGATCTGGTGCGCACCCAAGCTCGACACGGAAATCCCGGAACCGGTTCAGCGGTTGTTTGCCCGCATTCCGATGGCCCAGCGCGGTGTGCGGGCCTTCACATCGACCGCGCTCGAGGTCATGATGGTTGCCGGACCGCTACACCGGCGGGAACTGCCGTGGCTGACGAAATCAGCCGAGCTGATGTGCAAAGCCCACCTGCGCCGCCAGGTGCCCGACCCCGATCTGCGCCGCAAGCTCACGCCGGCGTACGACTTCGGGTGCAAACGACCGACATTCTCGAACGACTACTACCCGACCTTCATGCGCGAGAACGTCGAACTCGTCACCGACCCCATCGAATGCATCACCCAAACCGGCATACGCACGCGCGATGGCCGGGAGCGCCCCATCGACACCCTGATCCTTGCGACCGGCTACAAGGTCTGGGAGCCTGGAAATTTTCCGGCATTCGAAGTACGCGGCCGTGGTGGCCGCAGTCTTCGCGAATACTGGGAAACCGAACATTTTCAATCGTACCAGGGGATCACCGTACACGGTTTCCCGAACATGTTTTACATGGCCAGCCCATTCGCGTTTACGGGCCTGTCGGTCTTTTTCGCGATCGAAGGGCAAATGGCTCACATCGAACGTTGCCTGCGCCTCATGGATCGCCGACAGGCTGCCGTCTTCGAACCAACCGCCACGGCTCAGGAGCGGTTCATGGATCAGATGCAACGTAACTATCGGAGTACGGTTTTTGCGGCCGGACAGTGTGGCGGCAGCAACAGCTACTACTTCAACCAGCACGGCGAATCGACGTTGCTGCGACCGCAACCTACACCGATCGCACTGCGGCAAACCGCGCGGTTTCCGTCCCGGGATTACCAGTGGCTCGACGCGCACGGACGTCCGATCCGACGGCAGCGCGCTGCTTGACATCGCCCGTTCGACGCGGGTATCCTCTGCGAGGATGACAACCGTCCCTCGCTCGCTGACAGTTCCCGATCGAACGGCGAGCGGCGTTTCCCGGAATCGCCCAGCCGCATGTCCGACACCATCGCAGCAAAAACGCCCGTAGACGCCACCCGGCTTGGCACGTTTTCGGGCGTATACGTCCCGACGCTGCTGACCGTCATGGGCGCCATATTTTTCTTGCGCGAGGGATGGGTCGTCGGCAACGCCGGCATCGGCGGCGCGCTGCTCATCATCGCACTCGCCGGCAGCATCACCCTTGCAACGGCCCTGTCGATCGCGACGATGGCATCGAACATCCGCCTGCAGGCCGTCGGCACGTTCGCGCTGATCAGTCAGTCGGTGGGCGTCGAGATTGGTGGCGCGGTCGCGCTGCCACTGTTCTTTGCCCAGGCCGCGGCAACGGTCATGTACATCTTTGCCTTTCTGGAAGGCCTGAGCTGGCTGTTTCCGGACATCCCCGCTCCTGCGGTACTGGCTGCGACGTTCACGGCCATCGTCGTGATCGCCTGGGCCAGCACGGCCATCGTCGCGCGTACACAATACATCGTACTCGCCGTCTTTGTGGCCGCGATCATTTCCATCGCCGCGGGGATCAACGAGATCCCGGCCAGTCAACGCCAGCTTCAGGTACCGTTCTGGGGCACGTTTCCGGATGGTTCATTCTGGTATGTATTTGCCGTATTTTTCCCGGCGGTCACGGGCATCCTGACGGGCGTCAACATGTCCGGCTCGTTGAAAAATCCACGACGCAGCATTGCACGCGGCACGATCGCCGCACTGCTGACCGCGCTGGCGATCTACATTGCTGGCGTATTCTGGCTCGCCGTCGTCGCGGACGAGGCGACGCTACGCGACAACCTGCTCGTGATGGTCGATCGTTCGGCGTTTGCGCCACTGGTCGTTGCCGGGATCCTTGGCACGAACTTCTCGTCGGCCCTGTCCAGTCTCGTGACCGGGGCGCGGATCCTGGAATCGCTGGGACGTTACGCGATCGTCCCCGGGGCCGAAAAGTTCGGACACCTGTCGCCGTCCGGCGAGCCTCGCCGCGCCACCCTGGGCACCGCCGCCGTGGCGGCGCTGCTGGCACTGTTCGGACTGTTTTCGGGCGGGCTCGACGCGATCGCGCCGCTGCTGACGATGTTTTTCCTGATCGCCTACGGCATGCTCAATGCCGTGGTCGTGATCGAGCAATCGTTCGGGCTGGTGAGTTTTCGGCCGCGCTTCCGCATCCCACGGTTCGTGCCCATCTATGGTGCGGTTGGCTGCCTGTTCGCGATGGTGCTGATCTCGCCAGTCTTCGGCGTGCTCGCCCTGCTCTGTGCCGGCGCCGTCTATGCGTTCTTGCAGAACCGCAAGCTCAATGTACCGTGGAGCGACGTCCGCAGCGGCCTGCTGGTGACGATCGCCGAGTGGATCGCGCGCAAGCTGACCACGACGCGCGCCGCGAGCGAGCGCTCCTGGAAACCAAACGTACTCGTCCCGGTCCGCAGCACCGATGAGCTGATTCGCAGCTACCGGTTTCTCGTTGCGCTGACCAGCCCCGCCGGGGGCATCTCGGTGCTTCTGGTCTATCCCGCGGATCTGCCGAAAAACGAACAGGTCCGGATGCGTGGCATTATCCGTGATTTTCAGTCGGATCGCGTGTTTTCACGCTACACCGTCATCGCCAGCGACAACTACGCCCGCGACATCGGCATTGCGCTCAACGTCCTGCAGGGTGCGTTTTTTCGCCCCAATACGGTTTTCTATCGGCTGCAGCGCGGCAAGGATCGTGAACCGGTCCTCGACCAGTTGCTCCAGCATGCTGTCGAAGCCGAAATGGGCCTGGCGCTCCTGGCCGAAGAGCCACAGACAGAACTGGGCCGCGAACAGGCGATCAACGTCTGGATCACGCCGCAGGGGCCGGAATGGCAGGTTGGCCTGCGGCTCAAGAACAGCGACCTGAGTCTGTTGCTGTCGTACCAGTTGTCGCAGAACTGGGGTGCCCGGATCACCCTGATCACGGTCGTTCAGGATCCGGACGAACGGCTGCGCGCGCAACAGTTTCTCGAGGAGCTGATCGAGCTGGGTCGCCTGCCCCACGGCACGCGTGCGATCGCCATCGAAGGCGACTTTCGCACGACGGTCGAGCGCGCCCCGCAGGCCGACCTCAATGTATTCGGCCTGCAACAGGTCGATCTCGATCAGATGTGGGCACTTGTCAGCGCGACGCGGTCATCGTGCCTTTTTGTCCGTGATTCCGGACAGGAAAGCGCGCTTGCGTGACACGGGCCTGCTCAGCTCGCCGCACGCGCGGCGGACTCAGCCTCGCGAACCAGTGCATCATCGTCGTCCACGACGCCGGAAAGCGCCAGGAAGCGGGGCAGAAGCCGCGTGAAGATCGTCAGAATATCTGCATCCTTGTCGATCATTTTTGCGATCCCCTCAAACGTGATCTCGGCGAGCATGAAGCCAGTCCATTCAGCATCGAGAAAGATCTTGTGCCGACGCAGCAAGGCGAAGATTTCGAACGTTGCCTCGCTGACTTCGATCTCGGAATAGCTGCGGCCGCGATATTTTTCCATCAGGTGTTCGGCATCGGCAAGCATCCGCTCCCGTTTGTCGTCCGGGACATCGAAGCCTTCGATGTACGCTTCCGCCGCCGCGCGGCCGTCGAACAATGTCAGCGCGGTCAGCACGCGCACAAATTTGCGCACATAATGCTGCGGCACCTCGTATACCAGCCCCAGGTCGAGCAGCACGAAACGCCCCTCTGCATCGAACATCAGATTGCCAGGATGCAGGTCGGCATGCACAAAACGGTCGCGAAACGCCATACCGAGGTACATCTCGATTGCCCGGGTGCTGAGCGTCTGCGGCGCCACCGGCGGGTCGGCAATGGCGTCGCGGAAGCGGACGCCATCGATCCACTCCATGACGAGCATGCGACGCGTGCAAAGCTCCGGAACCAGCTCGGGCACGCGAACGAAGTCAATGTCGGCGAAATTCTCCGCGAAGCGGCGATTGTTGCTGGCCTCCAGCTCGAAGTCGAGCTGCTTGCGGATCGCGCGGGCAAACTCTGCTGCCAGCGCCGGCAAATTGAGGTTGTGGATGCCGGGGATCCAGCTCACGACCTTTGCGCCCAGCGCGATAATGGACAGGTCGCGCTCCATTCTGTCACTGATCCCCGGACGCTGAATCTTGACCGCGACCTGTTGGCCATCTGGCATGACCGCACGATGAACCTGAGCAATCGAAGCCGCTGCGACGGGCGTCTTTTCGAACTCGGCGAACAACGAATCAGGGTCGCGTCCCAGTTCTCTGGCGAATACGCGCTCAATGTCAGGCCACGGTTCGGCCGGAACCTGATCCTGCAGCGTCTCCAGCTCGGCAATCAGATGCGGCGGCAGCAAGTCGGGCCGGGATGACAATATCTGACCGATCTTGATCCAGGTCGCGCCCATCCGCCGAATCGCCTCGACCAGACAGACCGCCTGCAGGCGCTGCGCGCGTTCGCGCCGCCACCTGAGGCCGCGCCGTGGCGTGGCCAGCCAGCTCGCAAGCCACAGGCCACAGAACCGGGTAAGTTGCCAGGCGACAATCCCGCCAAGCACCAGTATCCGTGCGAAGCGCTTCATGCATGTACCGTACCAGCGCGCGCAAACCGACGAGTCGCGTCTCGGCCGCAGCCTGGCTCGTTCGCGAGGGAGCGGTGCATGCAGCCGCGGCCTGCCCGCGGCCCTTCGTCACCGCAACGGGTGGTTCCGCTACCAGGCAAGTCGGGCCGCTTCGGTTACACTGTCGGCAGAAAATTGCCATTGCTGGAAGGATCACACATGGTTGCCATCGGCATCGTCCCAATCAACGTCGGCCCCCACGCACTGATTGACCACGCCGTGGACATCGCCCGCCGCGCCGAAGCGGCCGGAATCGAGTCTGTCTGGACGTTCGAACACGTCTGTGTGCCGCTCGATTACGAATCGCGCTACCCGTACCACAAGTCGGGCAAGATGCCGATCACGACCGATACGCTGTTTCTCGATCCGCTGATTACGTTGTCGCACATCGCTGCCGCAACGACGACATTGAAGCTGGGTACGGGTGTCAACATCCTGCCGCAAACCAATCCGCTGCTGTTCGCGAAGCAGACGGCGACGCTCGACCAGCTCAGCGGCGGCCGCCTGTTGCTGGGACTTGGCGTCGGCTGGCTCAAGGAGGAGTTTGCGGCCATGGGCGTCCCATTCGAGCGGCGTGGCGCGCGCTTCCGCGACTACGTCCGTGCGATCCGCAAGGTCTGGACCGGCCAGCCGGTCGAGCACCACAGCGACTTTCTCGACTGGGACGGTTTCGTCAGTCTGCCCGCCGCGAAACAGCAGCCTGGTCCGCCGATTCTTGTCGGCGGCTCGACCGACCCGGCTCTGAAACGCGTCGCGGCGGTCGGTGACGGGTTTTACGCCCCCAACGCCCGCACCACCGATCTGGCCGACATGCTGGACCGACTCAAGGGCTTTTGCGAGGCCGCCGGACGTGACTACGCGGAACTGAAAATCACTGCGACCTGGATGCCGGCCCTCGAACCGGACGCACTGCCGAAGTTTGCCGAGATGGGCGTCGAGCGAGTCATCGTGCCGTTGCACGGCACCGGCTGCGCCGACTGGTCTTCGGCGATCGACAAACTGGCGACCTGGACCGCCTGAATATTCCCTGAGCCGCGCGGCTCAGGGAATATTCAGCGGCAGCGAATCCGGCTCCCAGGCCGATCCGAGCTCGGAAATCCGCGCACGATGTGCATCGCTCGGATCGGCCATGTAACTGGCGACGGCCGCTTCGAATGGAAGACCTCGCTGTGACCATTGCGCAGCGCATTCGCGCAACGTGACGCGCTCATCCTCGGGCAGACGTCCGTCTTGCACCTGCAACTGAGCCCGCGCAAGCTCGACATAGGCCTGACCGCGACGATCTCCAGTTTCCGCAAACAGCGCCGCAGCCTTGTCGAGTCGTTCCGCCGCGGACGCTGGTTCCCCCTGCAATGTCGCCAGGACCGCCCAGGCCCACAACGTGTAGGCGTAGCTGACCTTGTCACCGAAGGTTTCATAACGCTCGGCGGCCTCTGCGAAATATCGCTCTGCCGTACCGAAGTCGCCCTGCATTCGCGCGGCATTCGCACGCCCACAGGCGGTATAGGCCAGTCCAAACGCATCTTCGATCGCCTCGAATGCGATATACGCCCGCTCATAGAACTCCGCCGACGCGGCAAACTCGCCGCGCACGCGCATCAGTCCGCCCAGCGCGGCCAGCAGATAGGCTTCGGATTCGGTATCTTCGAGTTCGCGCGCGAGATCGAGCCCGACGCGCAATTCGATTTCTGCCTCACGCAACTGGCCAGAATAGCGGAGTAATGTGCCGCGCGTCCAGTACCAGTGCGGCAGGCTTTCGCGGTCTTCGATGGCATCGATCAGCTCCTTCGCTTCGTCGAGCAGGCCGAGAGCGCCTGAATACGCGCCCGTCGCACGATACACCGAAGCCAGACCAAGCATCGCATCGATGGTCCCCACCGGGTCGTCGTCGGCCTCGAACCAGGCCCACGCGTCGGCATAGGCCTGCTCTGCCGTCACGAAATCGCCGATCAGCCGGCAAGTGTGCCCGAGTTCGAGGCGCAATTCCGGATCTTCCGGTTCCGCCTCGATGGCCGCAATCAACTGCGTTCGGGCCGCTTCGAATTCACCGGCCCGTCTTAACGCCTGCAGCGCGTCGAGGTCGATCAATGCAACCCGCCGCATAGCAATGGCGCATGATCGGCATCATCACCAACGCAGGCACCGTGGCGTTGCAACCAGTTTCCGACGCGCTCGCGCGTCGCGGCATCGACACCAGCGATGGCGGGCGGAACCGCTGGATCGCGGCGAAGCAGCGCACGCAGAAAAAACAGCTCGGGCGTCTCCGACTTCCGGACGAGGCGCTCTGCGACGTCGGGCAAGCCGACGAGGCTTGCCAGCAACGCTTCCTGTAGC
>RFIY01000371.1 GCA_003695505.1 Candidatus Dadabacteria bacterium
CTACAAGAAGATCCGCACCGCGGCGCAAAAAGTTGTCGATCTGATTCCGTCGGAGTCCGACGACGCCTGATCGGGCGGCACGGCCCGCCCGGCGGCCCCTAGCGGCCGGGAATTCCATTGATCCGGCGAGCAGTTCACCTTTCGTCGCCCCGGAAGCCGTCGCAGACGGAACTCCGGGGTCCATCTGTGGCGCGACGAGCGTTGGTTTTAGGCGGGATCTGTCCGTCCTTCGGCCGGACGGCTGGGCGCCGGATCAGGTCCGGAGCGACGAAAGATGCAAAATTCAAGACTTGCCCCCCTGTTCGGAGCGCTTCTGAAGCGCGACCTGCTGCGCGACTGGATCCCGGCTCGGGCCTGGATGACGATATTCGTGCCGCTGCGCGGCGGGCGTTGGTTTTGTTGGCGTTCCGTCCGCCCTTCGGGCGACCGGGTCGGTTTTGCTCGCCCAAAACCGACGAAAAGGGCGTGGGGCCGCGGCTGGGCCGCCCCGCCTGCGGCGGGGTTCCCGGGCGCACCGCACCACGAGCCGGGCGAAACAGATTTGGGGTAACCTTGCAGCTTGTTGGCCACCTGCCTTGCTCTTCATGCCGCGCTGCCCCGTGAACGGTTCCGAAATTGCTGTTTCGCGTTCACCGTCTCGCGGCACGGCCCGCCCGGCGGCCCAGAGCGGCCCGGGGCTTCGCTGCGCCGGAAATCTTAACCCAGTTCATGCGACCAGCTTTCCCCGTGCCCCCACGCGTCTTCAGCCCGGAATCCGCCGCAGCCAACCACCCCGTCGCCCCGGAATCGGCCGCAGGCCGATATCCGGGGCCCAGTCGCGGCGTGGTGTGGATGCCGGATCAAGTCCGGCATGACGGCGGTTGAGGCGTATCCACGCACGGTGTGCGCCCCGGCGACTGGATCCCGGCTCGGTGCCTGGATGACAGTTTTTGTGCCGCGCCGCGGTAGCCGTTGTCGTTGTTTGACGCCTTACATCTGTCCTTCGGCCGGCCGCCGGACCCCGGAGCGTGCCCGGGGCGACGAAAAGGGCTCTTAACCGCGAGCTGGATCGCGTGTCAACGCAACAGCCACTGCACGAGCTGCTCGATTCCAGCGACGGCCGGGGCTGCCAGGGCGCCGAGGATCCAGCCGAAGTACTGGATCTTGGCAAGATGCGTGTCGGTCGCTGACAGAATCAACGATTCGAGTTGTTCGGCGGTGTAGGCCTCGAGCTTGTCGTGCACGATGCCCTCGATATCGAAGCTCGCGGCTCGATGTGCAATGGCGTCGGTCAGCGCGGCTTCGATTTCGATTCGGCGTTCCTCGAAGCCCTCGGGCAGTTGTTCCAGCCATTCGATGATCTTGTCTCCGGCATGGCGCACCGCCGCCTGAATGTTGTTCTCGATTGCGGCGATGATATCCTCGCCACGGGTTCTCACCAGCCGCTCGAACAGGTTCGACAGCGCGCGTTCCAGGACCCTGGGCATCGTGATCTGGCGCGGCAGCAGTTCGGCGACGCGTGCCAGCATGCTCAGCACCTCCGACCGATACTGCGCATTGCGGATAAACGCGATGGTTGCATCGCGAATCAGCTCGGTGATGTCGCCGCGAAAACGTTCGCTTTCGATCAGGCGCTTTACGCCGACGATCAGTTCATCGATCGACGTTCGCACAATGTCGGATTCGTGGACCGCGCGGCGGATCGTTTCGCGGTCGAGCAGGTTTTGCGCGACACCGCGGGAGATGGCGTCGATGATGCGTTCACGATTGGCAGGGATGACACCCTGAAAACCGAATCTCGGTTCCAGCGGCCGGAACAGCATCTTGATCGCGACCCAGTTGGTGCCGATGCCAACCAGCGCGCCAAGAAAAATCGTCTGGAGGATCTCTACCGGTGTCGACGGTGACAGGCCGCTCCAGATGGTCAGGATCGTGACAATGCCCAACGTGCCAAGCGTCAGGTTCGATGGTGTCAGGCGATGGGGCGGAGGGGCGGCTGCTTCAACGGGGGCTTCGTCGGGCTGGGGCAGTGCCCGTACTTCGTCTTCGGCATCGCTGAAAATACGGGACCAGCGCACCAGGTAGGCCCAGACGTCGGGCGGCGGCGGCACGAGTGCGTGGGGCTCCGGGTGTTCGTGCGGATCCGTTTCGCCATCCGTGTCTTTCTTTTTTGTGGCGCCGCGAATCAACGAAAAGGTGACCGAGCCGGCGACGATACCGGCCGGGATCAGGTACCACCACGCTGAGCCGCGTTTTTCGTCGCTCAACGACCGCTGCCGGGCTTTCCAGTCTGCCCCTGGTATTTGAGGATCGCCTTGAGCAGCGCGCGGGCGCTGAATTGCCCCAGAAAGCGCCCGTCCTCCGCCGCGATGGGCAGACGCCGGCGGCGTTTGGCGATCATATATTCGGCCAGCTCCAGAATATCTTGATCGGGACGGGCCGTGTCGACTTCACGAGTCATGAAATCCGATACGAGGCCTGCATCCTCTCCGTAGTAGCTGCCATCGCGCAGGGCCCGCAGGCAGTCGATCTCAGACAGGACGCCGATGATCTTGCCGTCGCCGTTGATGACAGTCGCGCCGGAGATCTTGTTCTTGACAAGGATCTCGATGGCCTCTGTGATGGCCATGTCTGGCGGCAGTGTGACCGGATGTTCCGTCATGTAATCGCGAACGCGCAAGGACTTGGTCACGGCAACCTCCTGGCAGACAGAATCTTCAGATGACGCAGAGCGCCATACCTGTCTATACGATAACCGAAACGATGCCCGCCGCCAACCTTCTGGC
>RFIY01000372.1 GCA_003695505.1 Candidatus Dadabacteria bacterium
CGGTTGTTGCGAACGCAGATTCGTTTTCGCGTCAGCGCGACATTGCATGAACTATGCAACGACAAGGGGCTTGCGGTGATCGTCCTCGACGAGCGATTGCCGGAAGGCTGGGGTGGCTGCAACCGCGCCGCGATCCTCGCGGGCGGTCGTTTCCAGGGGGTCATGCGCAGTGACCTGCCCTGATTGGTCAGTGGAGGGCAGTTTGTTTCGCGATGTGCTCGCGATGACCGATCTTCTTTGTGTCGTTCTCCAGATACGGCACGGTGCCTCGCCGGATGGTCTGGGTCGATGACGTCATCCACCAGCGAATGGCCATTCGAAACCGAACTGAGTCCGGAGAAAATCGACTACCAGAGCCGGATTTTCGCTCGGCATCCACTGTTTCGTCTGCTGAATTTCAGCGAGGCCGAATACGCCTATGGTTTCTGTCGATTTGGTTTGCCCTGGCAGGAACAGCTCAGCAATTACGGCCAGGAAATGCACGGTGGAATGGCATCGACCATGATCGATACCGCGACCGGGCAGGCGATTTTTACCGCGCTAAAGCGGGGCTGGCGCCTGACGACAGTTCATCTCGACACACGGTTTTTTCGGCCCTTTCGGGAGGGCGTGCTGATTGCCGAAGGGCGCGTGAACAAGTGGGGGCGTAGCCTCTGCCATGCCGAGGCTACACTGACGTGTGGCGACGAAGTCATTGCCCAGGGTGCCGCGATCTACGCGATCATTCCAGCATCACGTCGGGTGCCGAAGCAGGATGCAGCCGGTGCATGACCACGCGGGTATCTGATCCCGGCGAGATCCCGAAACTTGCGCGCTGCGCGGCCGCGGCATTCGCTGACGACCCATTGTTCGCGTGGCTGTTTCCCGGCGAACACCGCCAGGCGCATCTGGAACGATTCTTTCGAGGGGTACTCGGAGCATACAGCCCACTGCGCACGGCGCTGGCAATCGGCAGCGGCGCCGATGGCTTTGCGCTGTGGCTCAGTCCCGAGCAGCAGCCACGCTGGTACCACTACCGCCCGATCGTCCGCGCGGTAGCGGGACTGCTGTTACACCGCGCAGTTCCGGCGGCACGCCTGCGTCCCGCATACGCGGCGCTGCGCGAACAATCGCGCCATCACCCCAAAGAACCGGTTTTTTACCTCGCGGTCCTGGCCGTGCACCCGTCGGCACAAGGGCAGGGATACGGCCGGACGCTGCTTGGCTCACTGCTCGATGCGGCCGATGATGCAGGTGGAGCCATCTGGCTGGAAACCTCGAATCCGGACAATCTCGGCTACTACCGCCGGCATGGTTTCGAAATCGTCGACACGATTCAGCCGTACCCGCAGATGCCACCATTCTGGACAATGCGTCGGGAAGGACGGTAGCGGAGCGACTGTCGCCTGTAGAACCGTAGTGACTATAGTAAAATGACTATGGAGATAATATTGCTATGAAAGCTATTTCCAAAAGCAGATTCAAAGCGCAGGCGTTGCAGTTCTTTCGTGAAGTGCAGCAGACCGGTGAGCCAGTCGTGATCACAGATCGCGGTGTCCCGGTGTTGAAAGTCGTGCCGTATTCGGTCGAGGATGCCGAAGGGCTCGAGTTTTTTCGCAATACCGTGATCGAATATGCTGCCCCATTCGAACCGGCCGCGGATGCCGACGAGTGGGATGCCTGCTCGGATTGACGCAAGTTGCTGCTCGATACACACGCCTGGATCTGGTATCTGAATGGCGCCGAAGCATTGTCGAATTCGGCGCGCGAGGCAATTGCGTCGGCCATGGCCGAACGAACGCTTTCGGTCTCGACGATCAGTTGCTGGGAAGTGCATATGCTTGCAGCGCGGGGGCGCTTGCGATTGTCGATCGATTCACGCCAATGGACGCGACGTGCGACGAGGCTACCGTTTATTGACTATGTTGCGCCAGATGATGCAATTCTCGCAGAATCCGTGTATCTGCCCGGCGCGTTCCACCGTGATCCAGCCGATCGCATTATCGTCGCGACGGCCCGGATCCTGGGCTGTCCGGTCATCAGCGCCGACGCGAAGATCCAGGCGTATCCGTTCGTAGACGTGGTCTGGTAGGCTGCGCTGCTCCTGTCCGGACGAATCACTGGGAATTCGAATGGCAGAAACGACGGAGGCGGTCTTGTACCGGCAGTATCCAGAATTTCGCGGAAATTTGAGTTCGCGCCACGATAGACGCGGTTCGGCTCAAAACGAAGGACTGGGCGGCGCTGGCTACTGCTGGCCGGGCGTCAGGCCGGCTTCCTTGAGCATGCGGTCGAATATTGCCTTGCCACGTGCGCTCAGTTCGGGATCGTTCTGGATCTGCTCCCGGATGCGCGTGAATTCCTCGCGGTCGATTCGGGATTCGCTGAGAATCCCTCGTGCGACGACGTCGGCTTCTTCCGCGGCACGCTTGATCGCTTCTTTGTCCCCCTTTTTCGCCGCTTCATCGATGCGATGCTGCGTACGCTGCTCAAGAACCTGCAGCTTGATGAATGCACTGACGTAACGTTCCAGATCCGCATCGCTGATTGCCTGCGCTGCAGCGTCGCTGGCTGGCGCGAGCGCAGCCCTGGCGTTTGTGGTTGGGGCGGCAGCCTCATTGGCTGGCGCTGATGCGGCCGCGGATGCGCTGGCTGCGGTTACGGCTGTGGTGGTCGCCTTGTCGGACAGTTCTACGGATTTTGGCGGTTCCCCGGGTCGGTATACGGTTTCTTCGCAGGCGATGGTGGTCAGCGAAAACAGCAGGAGCAGCAGGGGCAGTGATCGCACGGGGTATCCTTTGGTTCCGAATGGGCGATGAACATTGATCTTGCGCCCTTAAATCATACCGCTCCGGGTGGGCGGGTCGCCATCACCGATCGCTGCGTCTTCGACTGGCGCTGATGGTTTTCGCGGTTCCGTATGCGTGCCTCGATGCCGAGTGAGCGGATGTTCCCTGCGCGCATGGCTTCCGATATTGGGCATAACGGCTTGCTGCGAAAGGGGTTACTGCTGACCGAAAAAATGGATCGTTTAGCTCAGCGCCCGCCGCGCCAGTAACGCGGCGACGATGAGCAAAAACAGGCCGAACATTCGTTTCAGACGAGCCGGGGACAGCCGATGCGCCAGCGCGACGCCGACGGGAGCGCCGAGCAGGCCACCAAGGATCAGACACAGGGCGGGCAGGGGCGCGACCCAGCCGATCGTCAGCAGATCGACCTCGGGGCGGGGCGCCAGCAGGTACTGTACCGTACCGGCCAGGGCGTTGAAGACGATCAATGCGCTCGAATTGGCGATGGCGTCGTGCGGGCGGATACGCAGCCAGCCGATCTGTAGCGGCACAGCGACGATACCGCCTCCGACACCGAAGAAACTGCTGATCAACCCCGCGCACAGACCCGTTGACGTGGCGCGCGTCCACGACGCAATGGTGTCGGCTGCGGGGGCCGTGTGTTGCCGACGCTGGATCAGGTAGCGTGCGCCGACGATACATTCGAAGGCTGCGAACGCAAGCAGCAGGATGCGTCCGCCAGCGAGCTGGGCGAGCAAGGCGCCGGTCGACGCTCCGACGATGCCGCCGGGCAACATGCGGACGATCAGTCGTGGTTGCCCGGCGCCGCGCGCGCGGTGGGACAGCCAGGCCCGGCTGCTCAGGAACACGATGGCCGCCAGGCTCGATGCGACGGCGATCTGGCCGCTCGTGCCGGCGTCGTGTCCGGTCGACATCAGATAGAACACCAGGATGGGCACCATCAGGCTGCCCGCGCCGATACCAAGCAGTCCGGCGGCGATACCGGAACCGAGGCCGCCAAAGGCGAGTCCGACCCACGAGAGCCAGGGAGAAGAGGCGAGTTGGATGGGTTCCATCATGTTAGGATATGCGACATGACAGGAAAAGCTGTAATGGGGTTCGCGGTCGCGTTGGCGGCCGCGTTTCTGCTGCCTGCCGCCGGCTGGACGGCGGAGCGGCCGGCGGTGCTGGATGAGATCGCAGCCAGTGTGGCGAGCGGCGCTGGTGCGGCGGTTCGGTTTGAACAGGTTGTTTCCCAGCCATCGTTTGGTCGCGAGGTGACGGCTCAGGGAGAGATTGTCTGGCGCAAGGGAAGCTTGTACTGGCAGTATGACTGGCCGAATCCGCAGACATACATCGTCGATGGCAAAGAGATCCACTGGGTCCAGCCGGATCAGCGACAGGTCGTCAGTTTGCCGCTCGGGCAGGCGTTTGAGACCCATCACGCCGTGGCCGCGCTACTGGGTGACCCGGGGGCGCTCGACCGCTATTTCAAGATTGAATCTGTCGCTGATGAGCAGAATCAGGTAACGTTGGAGCTGAAGCCGCGATTCGACAATGCGCAACTTGTGCATGCCACGCTGATGTTTGACCGCGCCGGTAAGGTGATCCGGATGATCGCGATTCGTGATGCGTTCGGAAACGTCAACACGATTCGGATGCACCGCGGCGGGACGCGCCTGAAGCCGTCGTCAGATCTGTTTGACCTGAGCCGCTGGGCGGAATGGAAGCAGTTGCGCCCAGGAGGAACCGATGGCTGATCC
>RFIY01000373.1 GCA_003695505.1 Candidatus Dadabacteria bacterium
CAAAACATAGAGTAGAAAAAAATAGTTTAATATATTGTTGTACAACTATATTTATGTGGCAATTGCTTTCCAACTTGACAAGAAAAAAAATCTTGGTAGAGTGAAGCGCGTATGGCGAGTCAAGTACCAGAACCAGCGGAGTACGTCGGGCGCGTCGGCGCGTTTGTCGACGCCTGGCGGCAGGCGCGCGGGTTGTCGTATCGGCGGCTGGCCGAGGCGGTGGCTTCGCAGGTGCGTGGCAAGCACCGCAAGGGGTCGGAGAACTATTTCTACCGCCTCTGTCATGAGCAGACAACGCTGCGCCCCGGGCTGATCGACGGCCTTGTGCGTGCGCTCGAGCTCGATGACGACGCACGCGCCTTCCTTGAAGCGTCGGCACGCTACGACCATCTTCCGTTGCCGCAGAACGACGCGGACCGCCGCAAGCAACTCCGCGAGCTACGCAAGTTCCTGCGCGGTGCAGGAGAAATGGAACATGGCGCCGCATTGCTTGGCGCTGTCGTGGATCCGTTGGCGTTTGCGCTGTTCACGGCCGCCGGCCAGAAGGACGGTGCTCCCGCGGATGCAAAGCTGCTGGCCGAACGAGCCGCCGATCCCGACGTGACGCCCGCGGCGGTTCGCGAATCGCTTGCGACGCTGGAGGCCGCAGGACTCGTTGAGATCAACGATGGCATCGTCCGGCAGACGTCGGGCCAGGATATCGTTGTGCGCAGCGGCAAGCGTCTCGCGGCTGGTCTGCGGGCCGCGGCGATGAAACTGTTCTACGCGGCGCTGGGACGCTGGGAGACGGCGGCGCTGTACCGTGTGCCTCGCGAGGAACGCTATTTTCACGCCAGCACTTTTCTGGTGCGACGCAAGGATCTGCCGAAACTGACCAAGGAACTGGACGCGCGCTGGACCGAACTGGTCCGCGAACTGCGCGAGAAGTATGAAACCGATGCTGGAGACACCGTCCTGCACACCGGCACCCGGACATGGCCGATGCTGGATCTGCGCGACGATTCCGAAGGAGGCTCGCGATGAGCTGGATGAAGCAAAGCGTATGTATGTGCGCGTTTTTTCTGTCGTTGGCTGCGCTGGCGGCCTGTGCCGGTCCTGGTGGTACGGACGTGGGCAATCCGGCGGCCGACCCGGATGTGCTGATCGCGGAGGGCGTGAGCCATCTGAGTAACGGCGAGTATGAAGCCGCGCGCGCGTCCTTCAATCAGGCGGTGAGTTTTCCGGCCGTCGAGTGTGAGGCCAATTATGGACTCGTGCTTGCCGGTGTACAGGACACCGCCGACCGACTCGATACGCTCGCCGACAGCGTGGCGCTGTTCTTTGGCGGCGCGCCGGGACTGCGTACCGCGCAGAGTCTCGATATTTTTCCGGTCATCGAGAGCCTGCTCAAGCCGTTCGAGTCGTACTTTGACGACGTCGTCGAGGGTCTGCAGTTTGTCATCGACAACGACTGTCGCCTGACGGTTCCGGCCGGCATGCCGGTCGAGATCGGTGATCCGGACAGTCTGATCTACTTCAAGGCGCGCTTTGGATACGAATTCGATCCGGCCGCCGCGCGGGTGGGGCTGTCGATCTTTTCCTCGGCGCTGGCCGCGATCCATTTCACACTTGCGCACAACATTGAAATTGACGCGACGGATCTTTCCAATACGATCGACACGATCATTTCCGCCGTGCGCGGGGCGCTCGAGCTGGAAGTCAACGGCCCGGGCGATGTCACGCAGCATACGATGATCTCTGCCATCCGGTCCCTGGGTGCGATTCCCGGTGACCATCCGAATCTGCTGAGTCTTGGAGATGCCGACAGGATGGCGCAGGTGGATAACGACCTTGCGACAGCGCTGCGTGCGCTCTATCACAAGAGCGGGTCGTCCGAAACCGGGCTGGCCGCTGCGCTGTTGCACGTCGCGGCAACGGATACGGACACGACCGACAATTTCATCGGCCTCGTCGACAATGACAACAGCGGCACGATCAATCGCGGGGACAGTATCGTGATCGGGCTGCGTGAGCTGCATGTGACCGGTCTGTTCAGCGGGCCGTCCGTCGATGGCGGCGTCTGGGTCAACCTCAACAGTGGACTCGGCAATATCGAAAACCTGATCGAAGCCAGCCACGAGATCATCCAGACGCTCGGTGACCAGTTCGCTTCGGTCGATGATCCGTCGATCGATGCGCCCCGCCTGGGCCTGGGGCCGATCAATGACATTATTGAAAACACGTTGATCCTGGACTTTTTCCTGACGCCGCTGCCCGAGGCGGTCGAGTTCGACTTTGGTGCGTTCTTCCGTACGCCCACGGGCCTGCGCAGCCTGTTGCCGGTCTGGTACGACGACGACAACGATGACAAGACATCACCGGTGTTCCTGGTCGAAGGCGAAAGCTGGGTGACGACCGACGCCGAACCGTATGTGACGTTCGGGGACACAGGGCACTTCTCTGGCAGCTATGTATTCGAAGACGGCGGTGTCGCGCAGACACTGAACGCGATCACACTGGCCGCAGACGGTGTCAAACCATCGGAGCTGAGTATTCTCGTGCCGTTTCCGCTGCCGTACATCCAGTACCAGGATCCATCGTTTGTCGGTGTATTGTATGTCGACGCCGACAAGCTGCCGATCGCGCCTGAAAGTCGCGGTGACGGTTTCGTTCTCGCCGACAGCTACCTGGTCAACAAGGCGACTACGGGTTATTTCAGTTACATCCTGAATGAGTGGATCTACAAGCAGTAGCGGTTGAGTGGTGCGGGCGGCCTGCGGGCCGCCCCGCCTTCGGCGGGGTGCCCTGGCGGCCCAGAGCGGCCCGGGAGGAGAGTGGCACCGACAACCTCCGCAACTCTCCATTCTCGTCGCCCCGGAATCCGCCTTCGGCGGATATCCGGGGTCCATTCGCGGCATGGCCCGGCTGGTCGGTTGAGGTACTTGCTCGTGGGGGCGCTCCCGGCGGCTGGATCCCGGCTCGGGGGCCGGGATGACGGCAGTCGTGCCGCTGCGCGGCGAGCGTTGGTTTTGGTCGGTTTCCGTCCGGCCTTCGGCCGGCCGGGTGCCTTTTGGTCTTGCGCAAAAGGCACCAAAACGCGCTGGGGCCGCGGCTGGGCCGCCCCGCCTGCGGCGGGG
>RFIY01000374.1 GCA_003695505.1 Candidatus Dadabacteria bacterium
CGCGATCCGTTGCTGTACGCACACTCAGTCGCGACTTCCGCCCTGACAATCCGCGTCACGATGGAAATCGTCATGAAGGCGGATGATCTGGCCCGGATTGGCGGCGCGACGCTCGCCAAGGATCTGGGCATGACCCGCATTCCGCGCCCCCAGGCAGGAAAGCAGTATCTTTCCAAGCAGCAATTCCACCAGATTCGCAAGCACCCGGTCATCGGCCTCGTCCTGCTGACGCATTACCTGGGCGAAGGCATCGAGGGCATGGTCGCCCTGCGGCATCACATGCGCAACGGCAGCGGCTACCCGGCCTGGGCCGGCCTGAAGCCGAGCAAACTCATCGACCTGATCGAAGCCGTGGACGTATTTTACGCACTGATCAGCCCGAGATCGTTCCGACCAGAGCCATTCGACGCACGCGGCGCAATCGACGAACTGACGCAGATGGCCGAACAGGGTCAAATTTCGCGCGATTCGGTACGCCTGCTCGTCATGTGCCTGCGCCAGGACCGACCGGATCTGGGACAGGTCGACCTCAGCAATGAACGTCAGGGATTCGTCCCGCGCGAAAACTTCTACGGGACTGGATAACGGAACACCGTGCCTGTCCCGACACCGCAGGAAAAACTCGCCGAAGTACTCGCGGCGCCCCCCGGAATGCGCCGCCTGGAGGCACTGATGCGCGTGCTGCGTGGCCCCGGAGGTTGCCCCTGGGATCATGAGCAGACGCATCAGTCTCTGTCGCAATACCTGATCGAAGAGGCGTGGGAGCTCGTCGACGCCATTGCCAGCGGCGATGATGCGTCATTAAAGGAAGAGCTCGGAGACGTGTTACTGCAGGTTGTCTTCCACGCACAGATCGCGCGAGAGCGCGGCGCATTCGATCTGGACGACATCGCCGAAGCTGAGACCCGGAAGATGATCGAGCGCCACCCTCACGTCTTTGCCGATGTTGCGGCTGAAACACCGGACGATGTCCGCGACCAGTGGGAGGCACGCAAACGCGCGAGCAAGGAGCCGCAGTCACTCGCTCACGGCGTGCCACGCGCGATGCCGGCGCTGACCCGGGCGTTGACGATCAGCCAGCGCGCCGCCAGCCTCGGTTTTGACTGGGTGGATCTGCAGGAAATGCTGCCCAAGCTGGACGAAGAGGTACAGGAGCTGCGTGAGGCCATTGCCGCAGGGGATTCCGCCGGCATCCACGAAGAGATCGGCGATCTGCTCTTTGCGGTCGTCAACGCAGCCAGGCTTGCCGGCGTCGATCCCGAACAGGCGCTGCGCGACACGACAGACAAGTTCGTGCGCCGCTTCGACCTGATGGAGCGTCCAACCGAACCACGCAGCGCATCTGAAGATGCCAGGCAGGCCTGGGACAGGGCCTACGAACAGGCGCACACGCTTGAGCGCGCTCAGCGCCTCGACGAAAACCGCTGAATCAGACGTTGCGCCTCCGGATGGCGCAGCGCCACTGCAATCACGGCATAGGCCGCAATCCCTGTCGCGACGAGTATCGCCAGGCGCGGCCCGGCAGTCCAGCTTGCAACCGCGCGATCAACCCCTTGTAGCGCGCCGACCATACAGACCGCTGCAGCGATCGTGGCCGCGACACCGCGCAGCGGCATGGCGATGCGCTGACCGCTGCGCCGTGCGAGTACGGTCAGCACCAGCAACTGCGCAACCGAGGCAACGGCAATGGCACGCGCAAGGCCTTCGACGTCCTGCTCCAGCCACTGCCACGAACAAAGCGCCTGCACGATCAGGGCGGCAGCACCAGCGACGATTGGTCCGGCCATTCGCTCCTCGGAGTAGAGATTCGCAGTCAGCACACGATTGAGCGCTCCCGGCACGAGCGAGACCGCCAGCGCCCCCGTCGCCGCCGCCGTTCGGGCGACCGCCCGGTCATCGAAGTGCCCCCAGCCGAACACCAGATCGATCAGCGGTTCGCGCACGATGTACAGTCCGATCGCCGCGGGAACAACGACAAATGTCGAGAACTGCAGCACATCGGACAACGCTTCGTCCGTGTCCCCTCCCTTCACCCGCGCGTTCGACAAGACCGGAAGCGCAACCGTCGCCACGGCCGTTCCAACCATTGCCATCGGGAACTGAACCAGCCGATCGGCATACCAGAGGCAGGTAAACCCGCCTTCTGGCAGAAAACTCGCAAACTGCGTGCCAACGATGACCTGCAACTGATACACCGACAATCCCGCGAGCGCCGGAAGCAGCAGGCGGCCGACGTGACGAACTTCCGGCTGCAGCGGCCAGATGGACGAGCGCACATCGATCTGCTGCCGTGTTGCCGCGACGCGCATCCAGAGCCACCATGCCGCGACGCCGGCCAGAACGCCAATCGCCAGAGGGTTTGCGCTGGCATCCTGTCCAGGCTGTTGCATCCGCCACCAGGCGACGCCGGCTCCTGCAATCAGGCCGATATTGAGCAGCATCGGTCCAACTGCCGGCACCACGAAGCGTCCGCGAACGTGCAACAGCCCCATACCGACGCCAATCAGCCCCATAAAATAAATAAAGGGAAACAGAACGCGCAGCAGATACGTCGCGTCTGCATAGAGCGCCGGGTCACGGGCGAACCCGGCCGCAAAAGCCCAGACCAATGGCCCGGCTGCAATGACGCCACCAACAAGGACAAGCAGCAGCACGACTCTCGCCACGCCGAACATGTTTCGCTC
>RFIY01000059.1 GCA_003695505.1 Candidatus Dadabacteria bacterium
CATCCGGATATGGCTGCACGATTGTGTCCACCGGGATATGATGCGGCACGGAATGCACGCGCCGCATCATATCCCGGTGGACACAATCGAGAAGCCATATCAGGATGCCGTTCCAGAAGGGTCGGCCACGACGTCAACGTGGCTGAACCGCGGGCGCCGCTGGCTGCCGCTGTTCAGTTTTTGCGCCGGGATATGCAGTTACGCTTTGCTGGAGCGCGGCGAGGCCACAGCGCGATGGATCCCGTTGCTTCTGATCATCGGCTGGGTCGTTCAACCATATATCGCCGCCGCGCAGCGGCGCACCGCGTTGCTCCAGGCATTGCCTCCGTCTGCGCTCGAATCTGCTGGAAACCTCGTTCTGCAGTCTGTGCAGCAGGAAAGCTTCTTCTTTGCGTTGCCGTTTATCTATCGGGCAACGGTATGGGACAGTCCCTCGACCCTGTTCTCACTGATCGTCGGACTGGCTGGCGCCGTGTCGGTCATCGATCCGGTCTGGTCGCGGTGGATTGCGCGGCATCGACTGTTGCTGACGCTATATCATGCCCTTGCGTTGTTCGTGGCCGCGCTTGTTGCGATACCGTTGCTGGCTGGTACAGACGCAGCGACTGGCCTGATTGCCGCCGCCGCGCTGACGACACTGTTCGCGGTGCCGACGCTTTCGGGCTGGCGCGAATTTCGCCGGTGGCGGGCGTGGGGGCGCCTGCTTCTGCTCGCGGTCATCGGAGGAATGCTGGCCTGGGTGGGGCGCGGATGGATCCCGCCGGCCCCGCTGCGCGTCGTCGATGCCGCGATAACACCAGAGGTCATTGCCGACAAGCTGCGGGTTGGAAGCCCGAAGCAGGTCTGGACGGTTGCGGATTTGCGCGGAGGCGTTGTGGCCTATACACCGATCCGGGCGCCCCTCGGATTGAATGAGGCCATATTTCACGAGTGGATCCACGAGGGCGAGCGCGTGGATCGGATTCAGCTCGACATCCGTGGCGGTCGCAAGGCCGGCTTTCGCACCTGGAGTCGTAAACAAAATTTTCCGGCGAATCCGGTGGGGCAGTGGCTCGTCGATGTCGTGACGGCCTACGGCCAGTTGCTCGGACGACTGCGTTTTACCGTGACGGCGCAGTGACCGGATGACGCAGTCTGGGCAAGGCTGATTCATCGGTGAGCGATTCGAGAAAGGCGACCAGCTCCGCCTGTTCTTGGGCGTTCAGAAACAGGGGGTGCATAAAATCTTCGCGGTGCCCCAGTGGTGGTTTGCCTGGCAGCTCACTGTAAAATCGTACGACGTCGCGCAACGTCGCGAAGCGTCCGTCGTGCATATAGGGCGCTGTTCTTGCAATGTTGCGCAAGGTCGGCGTCTTGAACTGGCCGAGCTGCTCGGTCGTGCGTACAAGGCGGCTAACCAGCGTCCCGATGCGTGCGTGGCGATTGTCGCTATACGCACCCAGGCTGTTGAACGGATCATGTTGCAGCAGAAGAATCCCGCGGTAGCGACCCGGATCCAGCGGGTCATCCGGCAGACGCGACAGAACGTTGTGAAATTCGCCATCCGTAAAGTTCGAGCCAGTGTGGCAGACGAAGCAGTTTGCCCGGCCAAAGAACAGGCGTGCGCCACGCAGCGCGGAACCGCTCAGGTAGCCTCCGCCAGAAGGATCACCTGAACGACGGGCTGCCACATAGTGGTCGAACGGGCTGTCGCGACTGACGATCGTGCGTTCGAAGGCAGCGATCGCCTTGGTCACATTCGTCAGCACGCGGTTGACCTCGGCGCGGTCGTCCTGCGCCATCGCCATCCACGCCCGCTGATGCGGGTGTGCCGGGTCTGTCGTGACCGGACGCGCGTGACGCGGGAAACGGCTGCGCAGGCTCAGCGGTGGCAACGGGCCGAAGATCGTTTCATACTGGCGGCGCAGATCCTCGGCTTCGTAAATGGTGGTCGCGATGAAGTTGCGGTCACTGCCCATTTCGACAGGGTTCTCAAGGGGCTGAACGGCCTGTGCCCAGAGGCTGTCCGTGCGCCCATCCCAGAATACCAGCGTTGCCATGCAACGTTCCATAATGTCGGCGTATGGCGCGCGGCTGTGCCGACACCGACCGCAAATCGTCGCCGATCGGTAAAGGACTTGTCAGGATCGTGACAGCTCGCGCAACTGAAGGCGCCCGATGGACTCAGGCGAGTGTCATAGAAGAGAGCGCGTCCAAAGGCGATGGCGCGCGGATTGTCTGCCCAGCGGTTGGTCGGGTCGCTCGGCCGCGGCGGCAGTGGACTGTGGTCAAGCATGATGGCGTCAATTTCAGCCGTGGTCAGGTCGCCGACCGCCGTCGGTACGGCGGGATCACTCAGACAGCCCGTTAGCACGAGCGCCAGCAGCAGCGTCACGCACTTCGCTTCAGGGGCGCACATGGATATCAAAGGCGACCTGCGTGGTGGTCGGTGCGGTTCCAACCGTCACGATCAACTGCCAGTGCCCCGGCATCTGGAACAACATCGGATCGGCTCGCCACAGACCCGGTTCGATCGGGACGACCTCGGGGCGAACCGGCATGCCGTGGTTGTGGGCAGGCATGCGCGCATCAACCTGGACGGCCGCGGTCGCGGGCAGCGGCCCCGCGGCGGACTCAACAGCGATGATGACCGGGAACGGTTCGTTCAGCGGAATTGTGCCAGTCGGCAGGCGATAGCTGATGGTCAGGCCATTGGCATGTGCTTCCTTCGCTGGTGGCGGCGGTGTGTCCGGCGTACACGAAGCTGCGATGAGCAGGAACGACACTGCACAGGAGCGAAGGACGGTGCTGGTTCGGAACATCAGGACTCGCGATCGGCGCGGCGAAACGGGTTGGAGGTGAGGGGATTCGAACCCCTGACCTTGTCGATGCGAACGACACGCTCTCCCAACTGAGCTACACCCCCGGATTGTCTCTGAAAACGATCCACTCCGCTCGACGGCGTCATCGAACGACCTTTCAGCGAAGCGAACCTGAAGTTCTTATTTTACAACACCTGGATCCAGCAGGATCATCGCGCCCGGGGGGAGTGGCGTACCGGCAGAAATGGTCTCACCGCTCAGCAAATCTGTCCCACCTGGTAGCGTGGCGGGCCAGACGGCGGTCGTCAGCCGTGAGGTGTTCAAACCGACGACGCTTTCGCCCCGGGCAAAGACCCAGAGCTGGCGATCGCGATGTAGCGCGCGGTAGTCACCGGTCTGAAGGCCAGGCAGGGCATTGCGCCAATGGATCAGGCGCCGGACGTGAGCCAGCAGGCTGTGCGCTTCGGAAAGCTGAGCTGACCAGGTGCGGCGCGCTGCATTCGGCGCAAACGGCAGGTGGGGTGTGCCAGATGTAAAACCATACGCCGGAACGGTGGTGTCCCAGGGCATTGGTGTGCGAGAGCCGTCGCGCCAGTCGACACGGAACGTGTCGCCCGACGTCAGGCCAAGCTCGTCACCCATCCAGATGAATGGTACGCCAGGCAGCGTCAGTAGCGCCGAGAAGGCGAGTTCCAGGCGTTCGGGATCATCGCCGAGAATCTCGGCAATTCGCGGTGTGTCGTGATTTCCGATAATCAGCGCCCAGACACTGTCGTCGCGCAATGTGTCCAGCGACAGGTCGACGGCTGCGGCCGCCGCACGATTGCTGCCGCCGAGAAGCATTTCGTAGAGTGCGAACATCAGCTCGAAGTTGAAGATCGCGGGGTCCGCATCTTTTCCAAAAAAATCGTGATTCTGCTCGAAGGTACCCCAGATCTCACCGACGAAGCCGCGTGCGTTGCCGTCGGGGCCGCCAATCACTTCGCGCAGTCGCTTGTGAAACGCCGCCGTTGCCGTGGTGTGGCTGCAGAAATTGCCAGACTCGATGTAGCGATCCGGGACATCGAAACGGAAGCCGTCCACACCGCGATCCATCCAGAAACGCAACACGTCGAGTACCGCATCCTGAACCCGAGGGTTGGCCAGATTGAGGTCGGGTTGCCGCGGCAGGAACTGGTGGAAGTAGTACAGGTCAAGATCCTTGACATAGGTCCAGCGATCTGGCCCAAATGGGTGGATCGGTGGCACGTCACTGCACGTCGTGACCGGCTCCGTAGCCCAGACGAAGTAATCGAAGTACGGACTGGACGGGCCCGTCAACGCCGATTGAAACCAGTCGTGCTGGTCACTGGTATGGTTGAACACCATGTCGAGCCAGACGAGAATGCCGTGTTCGTGCGCGGCATCGACGAAGGCATCGAAATCGGTCAAGGTGCCGTAGTCCGGGTGGATATCGGTATAGTCCGACACGTCGTAACCACTGTCGGCCAGGGGAGATGGAAAGATTGGCATCAGCCAGATCCCGCCGATCCCCAGGTCCGCAAGCTCGTCGAGACGGTCGACCATGCCACGCAGATCGCCGATGCCGTCGCCATCGCTGTCCTGCATGCTGCGGATCCAGGCTTCGTAAAACACCCGCGAGCGCCAGTCCCGCGCATTGGCCTGAAGCGTGGTCGATGGTGGCTCCGGAACTTGCGGGGCCGGGTGCGCAACGGTGCAACCGGCGATCCAGAGCAGGCAGGCGAGCCACCGCATCCGGTCCATGAACAGGGTCAACTATTCGACTCGACTGTGGTGTGAAGCTGAAGCGGACACATACGGTTTCGCGTTTCCGTGTACCTGGCTGGCGCGGCAAGGTTTATCATAAGACGGCAGCCCCCTTGTCGACCATCCGGGTGGCGCCGATCACCATGGAGCATAGATGACAGCGGACAAAAAATCACGTCTCGATCAACTTTCCGTACTGGTTGGCCGATTGCGGCAGATCGATGTGGACCAGCTTCGGCAGGGCTGGTTGCTGGTGCCACAGCCGTGGCTGCAGGAAGCCATCACTGCGCTGGCCCAACGGCAGCAGGCGGTCGAATCTGCCTCGTTGACGCTGGAGGACGGTGTCGGTCTGCTCGAGTTGTCCATGCGTGCCGAAGGGTTGCGTCCAAGGGCCATCTTGCGGAGCAAGGTGCGGATCGAAGAATTTGCGTTGACGAAGACGCGTGGCATCGCGATTCTTGTTTTCGATACCGCGCCGGATATCTCCGTCGAGGCGCAGGGTCTGTTTGGTCGCTACGGCGCGACGGCCATCGCCCGGGCGCTCGAGCGGTTGTTCGAGAGCGAAGAAGCGCAACGCAGGCTGCAGACACGGCACGAAATCTGGGAGCTGAGCTGGCCGCGCCTGACGATTTACCTCGATCGCATCGAAGCCATCAGGCGCCTGCGCGACACCACACTGGCCGGCCTGGGACTGCTCGACCTCGTCGCATTCGGCCCGGCTGAGGTGCTGCCCGAAGGCATTCGCATCCGCGTGCGTTCGACCGGTCTCGGGCATGCGGTGGAGGTCGGCGGCAAGGGCTTGCTGCGATGGTTGAAGCGTCGCCGCGGCGGGTGATCGGTTACAATCACAACAGGGCGTTTGTTGCGCCAGCTTCATCCGAAATCGCAAGCCGCCACCGGTTTTGATCCGGGATGCTCAGCCATGCCTACGACATCTTCTGCAGGGTTCTGGTCGGATCTGGCGATCCGCGCCCGTAACATTCACAAACCATTTTTTTCGGCGATCGGCGAGCATATTTCGCCCCCGCGTGTGATCGAGCGGATGCGCGCGGAGCTGTTTCTGATCTCGTACCCCAAGACCGGACGTACCTGGCTGAGAATGTTGATGAAGACCGCGCTGCATCGGCATTATGGCGTGCCGATCAGTGATCCGCTGGAATTCCACGAGCTGAGCAACCGTTTTGCGGACATGCCGAGAATTGCCGTCGTGCACGACGACGAACCGCACTGGAAGCGTCCCGCGCAGCTCACGACCGACAAGTCGCGCTGGTACCACGACAAGCGCGTGATCCTGATGGTCCGGGATCCCCGGGATACAATCGTGTCGCTGTACCATCAGATGTCGAAACGCTGGAAGGTGTTTCGTCCAGAGTGGGTGACGATGTCCGAGTTTTTCTGGAGCGAGCGCGGTGGCTTCGACACGATGATCCGGTATTACAACATCTGGGCGGATCAGCGTGACGCGCCACGCGATTTGCTGATGGTGCGCTACGAGGATCTGCATGCCGACACCGCCGGAGAGCTGCGGCGGGTGCTGGATTTTCTCGGGGTCCGCGGTGTTGACGACAGCACGATCGCCGATGCGATCGAAGAGAACCGCATCGAACGCGTGCGCAAACGTGAGGCCGCAGGCGAATTCCGAACGCACCGACTGCAGCCCGGCGTCAAGGGAGACCCGTCTTCGATGAAGGCACGCAAAGGCAAAATCGGTGGATTTGTCGAAGAATTGCCGTGGGCCGATGTGGTGCGGGCGACGGAGCGGATACGCACCGAACTGGATCCATGGTACGGATACGACGGGATCACGCTGCCAGAACAGCCTGCTGACATCAGCAAGGACGGGTCGTGAAGGCGGTCATCCTTGCCGCGGGCCAGGGTGCGCGCCTGCGCCCATTGACTGAAGATGTTCCCAAATGCATGGTTACCGTTGCGGACCGGCCCATGTTGCGCTGGAGCCTCGATGCGGTCGCGGAGGCCGGGCTGCGCGAAGCCGTGATCGTCGTTGGCTATCGGGGTGAGGTCATCCGTGATGCCTTCGGCAGCCAGTACCGGAATGTCGCGATACGCTACGTCGATAACCCCGATTATGCGACGACCAATAATCTGGTGTCTCTCTGGCTGGCGCGCAAAGAGCTGGACGGTGATGTCCTTCTGCTGGAGGCCGATCTGGTGTACGATGCGGGTCTGCTGAAAGAATTCATCACGCGACCAGAGCCGGATGCGATGGTCGTTGCACGTTATGATGGGGCGACAACAGGTACCGTGGTGTTCGTTCGAAACGGTCGGGTCTCACGCCTGGTACTGGGCAAGGATCAGGGGGAAGGTTTCGACTATTCCGAAGCGTGGAAAACGGTCAATATCTGGCGGTTTTCCCGCGAGTTTCTCGATCGTTCGTATCTGCCGGCGCTGGATACCTGGGTCGAACGGGGAGAGGTCGGGGCGTACTATGAGGCGCCGCTCGGCGAGCTGATTGCTGCTGAACCGAATCGCTTCGCCGCCTTCGATGCCGCCGGATGGCGATGGGCCGAATCGGACAGCCCGGCCGACCTGGAGCGCGCCGAAGCACTATTTGCAGGGTCCTGATCCGGGTTGTCAGCGGTGGGCAAACAGCAACCCGAAATCGGCGCCGCTTCTGACGTGTTCATCCAGCGTAAACCCGAGCGATGAAAGCGCTGCGATCGCGTCTTCGGGGCGTTTGTGATCGTCGAGGTGGTATTCCATCGCGACGCGGCGGATTCGTTGCCATGCTTCAGACGACTCGAACAGCGCCCACTCGCTGCCCTCACAGTCAATTTTTGCGAAATCGACGGTTCCGCCGAGTCGCTGAATGGCTTCGTCGAGGCTCCGCATGACGACGGCGCCGTCATCGGCGCGGCGTGTACGGGTCTGATTCGTATCCCCGGATCTGATCACGTCGACCCGCCCTGATTCGGGGCCGATGGCTTCGCAGAACCATGTGATGCGGGGGAGATCGAGGTTGCGCTGCAACGTCGGGATCAGATCCGGGTTCGGCTCGTATACATGGATCGTCGCGTCGGGATAGAAATGTCTGGCCAGCAGTGCGAAGAGCCCGGCATTGCCACCGATGTCGAGGATCGTTTGCGGTGCATCATCCAGCGATTCGAGGCGGTATTCGTCCAGCAGCCAAAGTGATGCAAGGTCGTGACGGATGCCGCGTTCATTCGGAAAGTCTACCGGGTGCCACCTGCCATCGATACGAATGCGTTCGGGAAGTTTCAGGGTCTTGCGCCGGACGAAGCTGATGCCGAGGCGATGGGCTCGTCTGCGCATCGCCTGCCAGTTGCGGATCCGTTCGATGGTCGATGGAAGGGACACAGAACGGTATGATAACGCGTACGGCAAACGCGAGCGAGAGCGATGTGTGACAACCTGTATCTGAGACGCGACGGGGCGGCTGTTTTTGGCAAGAACAGTGATCGCGAGCCGACCGAGCCGCAAGTGCTGTTGAGCCTGCCACGTATTCGCGGGGATCGGAGACGTTTTGTCCGCGCAACATGGATCGACGTGCCGGAGGTGCCTGACCGGCACGCCGTGATCCTGTCGGTTCCCGTGTGGATGTGGGGGGCCGAAATGGGCGCGAATGAGCATGGTCTTGTCATCGGCAACACGGCGGTGTTTACCGTGACTCAGACACGCCGCCCGGCGCTGCTCGGGATGGATCTGGTTCGTCTGGCGCTCGAACGCGCCGCCGATGCCGACGAGGCACTCGACGTGATTACCGGGCTGCTGGAGCGTTATGGGCAAGGGGGCTCCTGTGGCTTCCGCCACCGTCGGTTTCACTATGACAACAGCTTCGTGATCGCCGATCACCGTGGTGCGTGGCTGCTTGAAACCGCGGGTCGAGCCTGGGTTGCACGGTGGTCGACCACGGGTGCGGCCACTTCCAACCTGCTGACGATCGACGAAGATTTCGACCGATGTCATCCCGAGCTGTTGCGGCTGGCGCGGGACGATGGTCGCTACGAAGGAGGAGCATTCAGCTTCCGGCGTGCCTTTGGCTTGCAGCTGGTGTCGCGTCTCGCCGGGGCGATGAAGCGCTACGAGCACGACTGCGACTGGCTGGCTGGTGGATCGCCCAACCCACGCGACATGGCCCGGCAGTTGCGGAGTCACGGCGCCGCGGGCGATTGCGGCGCGGCTGCTGATGGTGCGGTCTGCGCGCACGCCAGAGGGCCGGGGCGCAGTACGCAAACGACGGCAGCATTGATCGCCGAATGGACGGGTAATGAATTCTCGGTGTGGGGCACCGGAACCCCCGCCCCGTGCCTGTCGGTGTTTCGTCGCCTGCGTTTCAATACCGGTGCTCCGGCGGGAGGCGGTCCGGCCGCGCGGGATATTCGCCCATGGATCGAACACTGGCATCTTCAGCGTCGGCTGCTTGTCGATACTGACGCCCGTCGCGCATTTCGTTCGCAGCGGGAAAAACTGGAGGCAGCAATATTTGCGAACGGGCCGACGACGGACGAGGAAATCGTCGCATGGCTGAATGGCTGGTACGCGTCCGGTACGATGGCGTCGCGCAGGCCAATCGAGAATCGTCGCCTGGCGCGGTACTGGGAGCGCCTGGCGTTGCTTGGGTTCAATGCCCGACGCCCTTTCCGCGCGTAGCCCGTTTGCGGGTCAGTCCCAACCGCAGCCGTCGGCGTAGAGGGCGTCTTCGTCCAGATTCCCTGCGGTGTTCGCCACTTCGTCGGCCCAGGTGATCCAGAAGTCCAGCATCCGCCGCCGCAGGTCTTCCAGTTCCGGATCCATGGATGCCGCTGCGATAAACGCGCTTCCGCCGGGATCGACGTGACCGTCGCCGTAGCCGAGACCGGGGACGCGGGTCGACAGCCTTCTGACATCCGACGCTTCCATCCAGGGATCTGAGTCCACATTGCCCGGTAGTCGATCCGGCTGATCGGACCACGCTTCGATGAAGGTGATGTCTCCGGCGTCGTTGAATACGAATTCTTCGTAAATCGGGCAGAGACCGCCGTCGTAGGCGAAGCTGACACGGCAGCGCGCGAATGGCTGTGTGTCGAAAAAGCGGCAATCGCGGGTGGGTACTGTCGAGGGCGTCGCGAAGCGGGCGATGAGCAGGTCCGAGCCGATCATGACGGTCTTGCCAAGACCCGTCAGCTTCAACCAGGGCGGCCACTCCCAGCGGATCACACCTTCTGCATACCGGGGGATCGAGTCCGGGG
>RFIY01000375.1 GCA_003695505.1 Candidatus Dadabacteria bacterium
CGGTCCGCTGGCGCAGGCCGCGGGCCATGACATCAACTACATCTCGCTGTCCGGCGCGCTCCGCGCGATCGGGCGCAAGGGCGAGCGCCCCGTGCCGCCACTGAACCTTGTCGGCGACTTCGGTGGCGGTGGCATGATGCTCGCGTACGGCATCGTCTGCGGCTTGCTCGAAGCGCAGCGCTCCGGCCAGGGACAGGTCATTGACATGTCGATGGTCGACGGATCGGCTGTGCTGATGGGGATGTTCTTCTCGCTGATCAAGTACGGCTACGACGGGACGCCCGGCACATCATTTCTCGATGGCACGGCCCACTTTTACGACACCTACGAGACCAGCGACGGCAAGTATGTTTCGGTCGGGGCGATCGAGCCGCAGTTCTACAAACTGCTGCTCGATAAATGCGGCATCGACGACCCCGCCTTCGCCAAACAGATGGATGCTGCATCCTGGCCGGACCTGAAGGCGAAGCTCGCTGAACTGTTTCGGACGAAAACGCGTGACGAATGGTGCGCGTTGCTCGAAGGTACCGACGCCTGTTTCGCGCCGGTGCTGAGCATTCTCGAAGCGCCTGAGCATCCCCACAACAAGGCGCGCGGCACCTATGTCGACGTCGGCGGACTGACGCAACCGGCACCGGCGCCGCGCTTCAGCCGTACCACGCCCGACACGCCGCAGCCGATCCGACCCGTCGGCGCCGACACGCGCGCGGTGCTGGAAGACTGTGGCTTCGATGGCGGCGAAATCGACGAACTGTTGTCCGCCGGGGTTGTTGCTCAGGTCTGATCGGCCTCGGACAACCAGTCGCGCGGGCGCAGGTAGTCCCACAGCGCCGCCTCGGGCGAACCCGGCTCGGGGTGCCAGTCGTAGCGCCAGCTTGCCAGCGTCGGCAGCGACATCAGGATCGACTCGGTACGTCCGTTCGATTCGATACCGAATTTCGTGCCGCGGTCGAAGAGCAGATTGAACTCGACATAGCGCCCACGGCGAATTAGTTGAAACTCGCGTTCGCGCTCACCGTACGGTTCGTCACGATGCGCGAGCACGATCGGCACATAGGCAGGCAGAAAAGTATCGCCAAGCGCGACGGTGAAGTCGAAGCTCCGTTCGAAGTCGTGCTGCAGGTGGTCAAAGAAAATGCCGCCAACGCCGCGCGTCTCACCGCGGTGCGGCAGGTAGAAATACTCGTCGCAGTGCTGCTTGAAGCGTGGATACCAGGTCTCATCGAAGCGTTCGCACGTGTCTCGCAAGGTGCGATGGAAGGCGACCACATCGTCGAAACGCGGATAGTATGGCGTCAGGTCGATGCCGCCACCAAACCACCAGATATCGCCTTGCTCTCCGGCCTCGAAGTAACGGATGTTCATGTGGACCGTCGGGATATGCGGGTTGCGCGGATGGATCACCAGCGAGACGCCGGTCGCAAAAAACGGCAATCCCTCCTTGCGGCCGATCTGCGCCAGGGCCGCCGGCGGCAGTTCGTCGCCGGCCAGCGCCGAGTAGTTGACACCGCCCTTTTCGAAGACGCCACCGTCTTCCAGCACGCGGGTCCGGCCGCCGCCCTTCCCGCGTTCATACGTCCATTGATCCTCGCGAAATGCCTGTCCGTCGATCGCGGCAAGGCGGTCGCAGATGTCATCCTGCACGCGCCGAAACGCGGCAGAAACGCGGTCTTTTCTGGACTGGCTGGCGTCTGTCATGTGTACTGCTCCCGTTACCCCATCCGCACCGTTGGCCGATCAGCGGGGTTGTTTGTTACCATATAAGGCCTGACCTGAGCCGCGCAAACCCGCTTGTGGGAACGTGCGCATCATCCAGGACACCGCTAACAGTATTACGACGATTCAAGGAGCCTGCAATGGCACGGCGCTGCGCGATTACCGGAAAGAAGCCCCTGGTTGGCAACAACGTCTCGCACTCTCATGTCAAGACGAAACGCCGCCAGCTACCGAACCTGCAGACGCGCAAGATCTATGTACCGGAACTGAACCGCACGGTGCGGATCAAGGTTTCGGCCCGGGCGCTGCGAACGATCGACAAGATCGGCCTGTTGCCCTTCCTGCGCAAGAACGGTCTGACGCTCAACGACATTCTGTAACGATCGTTGGAACGGTCGTGTCTCTGGAAGACCTGACCGTCGAGGAGCTGGTCGAGAACTTCGAGCTGTTCGACGACTGGGAAGATCGCTACGGCTATCTGATCGACCTCGGCCGGCAGTTGCCTCCGTATCCTGATGAACTCCGCGACGACGCGCACAAGGTGCGCGGTTGCATCAGCCAGGTCTGGCTGGCGACCGAAAAAACGGACGACGACCCGCCGAAGCTGATCTTTCGCGCTGACAGCGACGCCGCGATCGTCAAGGGACTGGTAGCCGTCCTGCTGGTCATTTTCTCGAACCGGACGCCGCAGGAGATCCTCGACACCAAACTCGAACCGATTTTCGAGCGGTTGAACCTGGAACAGCACATCAGCCCGAATCGCCGCAATGGCTTTCGGGCGATGATCGAGCGGATCCGCGACGAAGCCCGTAAGGCCGCCTGAACCAGCGCACCAGCGCCAGCGCGGCACCCGATGAAACCTTGTTTCAGCACGATTGCCACGCTACAATGACGGGGTGCGCGCAGGTATATCGGGCTGGCTGATTCTCTGTGCCGTGGCATTGACCGCGGTCACGCTGGGCAGGCCGCGATCCGCTCCACCATCGGCCCCTCTGCCCCTGTTTGCGGCTCCGCCACCGCGCCTTCATGTGTCCGCCAGCACCGCCGCGCCCCGGCGGGTTGATCTTGCCGCAATGGCGCACCGGATTCGGCAACGACGCGACGCTATCGTCGCGTCGATGGCCAGCTCACCTGAGGTCCCTGTACACACGGCCCCGGCGACCACGGTTTCAATTCCGCTGGCGACAGCGCCCGCGATGCCGCGGCGGGCGCCAGGCATGCACACGGTAAACATCGAGCAGAAAGGCATCGCCGGCGACACCACGCTGTTCGTGGAAGCCGCGTGGCAAACAGACCTCGAGCGCATGCGTCTCCATCTTGCCCATCCCGAACAGTTGAAGCTGGCCGCCGACCTGGCGAGCGGTCCGGTGTTCGAACGCAGCATCTCGCACGCCTTGCGCTGGCGTCTGCAGCGCGTCGGCGAATGCTGGCGCCGCAGCTCATCCGCCCAGACCGCGGAAGCGACGGTACACCTGCGCGTAGATGAAGAAGGACGGGTTCGCAGGATTGCGCTGTTTGCCAGCAGTGGCGTCGACGAGCTGGACCGCTGTCTGCTGTCGGTACTACGGCGCCTGCAACTGCCGCGCCCACCAGGGGACACCGTCACGCTCGCGCTACCACTGTCGTTCCGCCGCCGGGCCTGATGACACGACTGGCGGTTCTGGCCCTCGCGGCGCTGCTCTGCGCCGTCGGAACAGCCTCGGCCTGCCCGACGGTCCTGCGCATCGATGTCCTCGATCGGGAGCAACGGCTGCTGCGGCGGGCCAATGCCGTGATCGATCACGACGGCCGCCACGCCCTGACCGTCGCGCACGTTCTGGATGGCGCGGCGAAAATCCGCTGGCACCTCCCATCGGGTCGGCAGCCTGTCGCACGTGCAGATCCGCCGGATGCGATCGGCGACGGTATCGTGCGCCTGCCGGCGCCGCGCCTGCGCGCGCACTCCCGCACCATCACCGCGACCGTGCCGAACGGCGCGCCCATCCGCGTGCTTGGCAACCTCGTCCAGATGGGCGCAGTTGTTTTGAAGGGGACGGCCGGTCCACCGTCACGTCATCCGCTGCTGCGCGGCGCCCGCGAATTGTCCGCCCCGCTGAGCGAGGGGCTGAGCGGCGCCGCCATCGTCGATGAGCAATGTCGCCTCGTCGGCCTTGCGGCATTCGGCCTCTGGTCGGTCACAGGACAGCAGGCCTATTTTCTGCCACTTATGCGCCAACCTTGATCTGGATCAACGCGGCAGGAACCTCAAGCGCGTTATCCTGTCTGAACGTAACAGGCACTTGCGGAGGAGGGATTCGTGGCGGAGCAGCCCTGGATACTCGAATTTTCGGAAATTGGCATCGGCGACGTGCCGTTGGTCGGCGGCAAGAACGCCTCGCTGGGTGAAATGTTGCAGCAACTCGGCCCGCTCGGCGTGCGCGTGCCCGATGGTTTCGCGACGACAGCGGCCGCATGGCGCCACTTCATTACCGCGACAGGGCTGACCGGACCGATTCGCGCGCATCTTGATGCGATGGGCGACGACCTGACGAAGCTCAGCGAAACCGGCGCGGCGATCCGGCGGCTGATTCTGAACGCACAGATGCCCGATGATCTCGCCGACGCGATTGCCCGGGCGTATACCGCGCTGGAGCAGAAAACCGGTCGAACGCCACTCGATGTTGCCGTCCGCTCGAGCGCCACGGCCGAGGACCTGCCCGACGCGAGCTTTGCCGGACAGCAGGAGACATTCCTCAACGTTCGCGGCGCGAACGCGGTCATCACAGCCTGTCAGCGTTGTTATGCCAGCCTGTTCACCGACCGCGCGATTGCCTATCGCATCCAGAAGGGCTTCGATCACATGTCGGTCGCGCTCAGTTGCGGCGTGCAACGGATGGTGCGCTCCGATCGCGGCGCGTCCGGCGTGATGTTCACGCTGGACACCGAAACGGGCTTCCCCGGCGCAGTCGTCATCAACGGCGTCTGGGGACTTGGCGAGACGATCGTCCAGGGAGAGGTCGAGCCGGACGAGTTCGTCGTCTTCAAGGACGGACTGCGGCGCGATGTGCCCAACCCGGTCATCAGTCGTCGACTCGGCAGCAAGCGGCACAAGATGATCTACGGGCGCGGTGAGCCGCCGACAAAGGTGATCTGGACGACCCACGCCGAACGCGAGTGCTTCGTGATCGACGACGCCCAGGCCGCGTTGCTCGGACGCTGGGCCTGTCAGATCGAGGATCATTATGGCCGGCCGATGGACATCGAATGGGCGCTCGACGGCCTGACGGATGAGCTGTTCATCGTCCAGGCCCGCCCGGAGACGGTCCACGCGCGCGAGGCGCAGGGATCGCTACGTGTCTGGCACATCGACAACCCGCCCGAACCTGTCGTCACCGGCATCGCGGTTGGCAGCAGCGTCGCGACCGGCCGCGTGCGCATCAAACGCGACCCCGAAGACGATACGCCAATCGAACCCGGCGACATCCTGGTTGCGCCGATGACCGATCCGGACTGGGTACCGTGGATGAAGATCGCGGCGGCGATCGTGACCGATGAAGGCGGCCGCACCTGCCACGCGGCCATCGTCGCGCGAGAGCTGGGCATTCCGGCCGTGGTCGGCACCGGAGACGCCACGACGAAGTTGCACGACGGCGATCTCGTCACCGTCTCCTGCGCCCAGGGCGCAACGGGTATGGTCTATCCGGGTGAGGTCGCGGCCCGCAGCGAAACGATCGACCTGTCAGATGCCCCCGAGACGAACGCACACGTCATGGTCAACATCGGCTCGCCGGACGCCGCATCCAAATGGTGGGCGTTGCCGGCCGACGGCATCGGGCTGGCCCGGATGGAGTTCATCGTCGGCAACCTGATCGGTGTTCATCCGATGGCCATCCTGCATCCGGATCGCGTCGACGCCGATGTCCAGGCAGAGATCGCGCGGCGACATGCCGGCTGGGATGACCCGGTCACCTGGTTCGTCGAACAGCTTGCTGGAGGTATCGCACGCATCGCGGTCACCCGTTATCCCGATCCGGTCGTCCTGCGTACGAGCGACTTCAAGACCAACGAATATGCGTCGCTGGTCGGCGGTTCCGCCTTCGAGCCCGTCGAACACAATCCGATGCTCGGGTTTCGCGGCGCCAGCCGCTACATCCACCCGGCCTACCGCGAAGGTTTTCTGCTCGAATGCCGGGCCATCCGCCACGTCCGCGAGCAGATGGGTCTCGACAATCTGATCGTCATGATTCCGTTCTGCCGAACGCTCGATGAAGCAGACGCCATCCTGGAAACGATGGCGGAAGCGGGGCTCGAGCGTGGCAAGAATGGCCTGAAAATCTATGTTATGGCCGAGATTCCCGCCAACGTCATCCTGGCGGAGGAATTTGCCGCCCGTTTCGATGGATTCTCGATCGGCAGCAATGACCTGACCCAGCTCGTCCTTGGCGTGGACCGCGACAACGATCTGCTCGCCAGCACCTTCGACGAGCGCAATCCGGCCGTCAAACAGATGATCGCTGATCTGATCGAGCGGGCGCACAGCAACGGCCGCACCGTCGGCATCTGCGGGCAGGCCCCCAGTGACCACGAAGGCTACGCCGAATGGCTGGTGCAGCAGGGCATCGATTCGATCAGCGTCAACCCCGACAGGCTGATGGATGTCAGAAAACGGGTCGCCGCGACAGAAGCGGCCAGCCAGGATCCCCAATGAGCAGGAACTCGGCGAACGGCAGCCATCTGCGCGCGATTCCGCTCGGGATTGACACCTATCAGCATTTCGTCGCGTTCATGCGCGCCGACTGCCAGATTTGCCGGTCGGAAGGATTCGATGCGATGACGCGCATCGCATTGCGCTACGACGGCCGCGAAATCATCGCAACGCTCTATGTCGCCACGAACCCTGACATGCTCGACGAAGATGTCGTTGGCCTGTCCGATGCGGCCTGGCGGGCACTTGGCGTCGCGCCCGGCGCTGTCGTCGAAGTGCGCCATCCCGATCCGGTCGAATCGATTCACGATGTACGCGGGCGCATGTTCGGCAAGCCCCTCGACGAGCGCCAGCTTCTGGCCATCATGCAGGACGTCGTCGCCGGACGCTACAGCGACATCGAGCTGGCCGCGTTCGTGGCGACCATGTCGACCAGTTTCGATATTCCCGAATCGGTCGCGATGACCCGCGCGATGATCGCGGTTGGCGACCGGCTGAGCTGGCCGCAATCGGTCGTTGCCGACAAACATTGCGTCGGCGGGCTGCCGGGCAACCGAACGACGATGCTTGTCGTCCCCATCGTTGCGGCTGCGGGGCATCTGATTCCCAAGACCTCGTCCCGCGCGATCACGTCGCCGGCCGGCACCGCCGACACAATGGAAGCCCTCACCCGCGTCGATCTGAGCCTCGCCGAGATGCGCCGCGTCGTCGAGCAGGAAGGTGGCTGCATCGTCTGGGGCGGCAATGTCAGTCTCAGCCCGGCCGACGACGTGCTGATCCGCGTCGAGCGGGCGCTTGACCTGGACGGCCCGGCTCAGCTCGTCGCCTCGGTCCTGTCGAAGAAGGCAGCCGCAGGATCGACCCACGTCGTGATCGATATCCCAGTCGGCCCAACGGCAAAAGTGCGCACCTGGCGCGACGCGGCCGCGCTGAAGGGACTGATGCTCGCTGTCGCCGACGAGATTGGGCTGCGCCTGCGCGTGCGGCGAACCGATGGCAGCCAG
>RFIY01000376.1 GCA_003695505.1 Candidatus Dadabacteria bacterium
ATATTCCTTCAGCAACTGCCGGAAGATCACGAGGCGCTGAATCTCGCTGGTGCCTTCATAGATTTCCGTAATCTTGGCGTCACGATAAAGGCGCTCGACCGGGTACTCGGTCACATAACCATACCCGCCGTGAATCTGAACGGCCTTTCGCGTCACCTCGACAGCCATTTCGGATGCAAACAGCTTCGCCTGACTCGATGCCTTTGCATACGGTTCGCCCGACTGCTTGAGCCAGGCGGCCTTCCAGGTCAACAGGCGCGCGGCCTGGATCTGGGTTTCCATGTCGGCCATCATCCATTGCAGCCCCTGGAACTGCGCGATCGGCTGATTGAAGGCGTGTCGTTGCTGACTGTAGCGAATCGCCTCCTCGAATGCCCCCTGGCCAATGCCGACAGCCTGCGCCGCGATGCCAATCCGGCCACCTTCCAGCGTCGCCATTGCGACCTTGAACCCCTCGCCAACGGCGCCCAGGCGATGACTGTCATCGAGTTCGACGTTATCGAGATGAATCTGGGTCGTCGAGGAGCTGCGAATCCCCATTTTGTCTTCCGGCGGCCCCACGCTGTATCCCGGCGTGTCGCTGGGTACGAGAAACGCGGTAATGCCGCGCGTCCCCTGCGCCTTGTCGGTCATTGCGATGACCAGTGCGATGTCGGCCTCACGACCGTTACTGATCCAGTTCTTGGTTCCGTTGAGGATCCAGCGGTCGCCCTTCTTTTCAGCAGTCGTCTTCTGGTTTGCAGCATCACTGCCGGTACTGGGTTCGCTCAGGCAGAAGCAGCCCAGTTTCTGGCCGCTGGCCATTGGTTTGAGGTACGTCTCTTTTTGCTCATCGGTGCCGAACTTGAGAACCGGATCACACACCAGGGAGTTGTTGACCGAAATCACGACGGCCGTACCGGGGTCGATCTTGCTTACTTCCTCCATGACCTGGACATAGGCCAGCACGTCGAGGCCGGCGCCACCCCACTCCTCGGGTATGTAGACGCCCATGAAGCCAAGCTCCCCCGCCTTGCGCACAGCATCGGCCGCAAAGCGGTGCTCCTTGTCGAGCTCGCGTACGATCGGTCGCAGTTCCTGCTCGGCAAACTGCCGGGCAGCCTCTTTGGTCATGCGCTGTTCGTCGGTAAGGTGCAGATCCATGCTTTCCGCCTTGTTCAATTGCCCCTGAATTCGGGCTTGCGTTTTTCCAGAAATGCCGTCAAACCTTCGACCGCATCCGCGCTATTGCCAATTGCACCAAATGCCGCGGCCTCCGCGTCACAGCCGTCCTCAAGTGACAGCCAGGTGGCCGCGCGCACGACCCGCTTGACTTCGCGAGCCGCAACAGATGCGACATTTCCGAAGGCTTTTTCGACGGCGCCCCCGACGACTTCGTCGAAGTCCTCGTCCTCACCGGGCGCGATCCAGACCAGGCCCAACGCCGTTGCCGTATCGGCACCAAACCGCTCTCCGGTCAGGATGTAGCGTAACCCCGCGTGCATACCGGCCGAACGCGTGAAACGCTGCGTACCACCAAACCCGGGCAGCAATCCGAGTCCGATTTCCGGAAATGCAAACGTCGCGCGCGGGCCTGCCGCGATCAGGTCGCAACTGAGCGCGACTTCGAAGCCCCCACCGAGACAGTAACCATTGACCGCAGCGACCCAGATTGCCGGGTGCTGTTCGATCCGCGCCATGAATCGCTGCCCGCGGCGCGCATAGGTCTCCATCTCTGCGGCCGTCTTGCCCTTCATTTCACTGATATCCGCGCCGGCGATAAACGCCTTCGGAACGTCAGACATCAGGATCACGGCGCGCACACCCTCAGCCGCGTCGAGCGCATCGATCGCGGCATCGAGTGTATCGAAAAAAGCACTCGACAACGCATTGAGCGCGCTCTTGCGGCGCAGGCGGAGCCGGGCAATCGTATCCTGCCGTTCCAGCAGGACATCCGCATGTTCGAACAGGACGTCGCCCATCTGGCTCAGTCTGCCATTTCGATGATGACACTGAGGGCTTCGCCGCCGCCAATGCAGATACCGGCCTGGCCCCAGCGACCGCCGCGCTCCTTGAGTGCACTCATCAGTGTCACGACGATCCGGTTGCCACTGCAGCCGATCGGATGCCCGAGCACGACCGCGCCGCCGCGGACATTTGTCTTTTCGTGCGGCAAATTGAGTTCGCGCATCGCGGCCATCGTGACAACGGCGAAGGCCTCGTTCACTTCGAAGAGGTCGATGTCATCAACGGTCTTACCGGCCTTCTTCAGATTGTCGCGCATCGCCTCTACCGGGGCGACGGTGAACCACTTCGGTTCGATCGCGGCGCCCGCCCAGCTATCGACCCAGGCAATCACGTTGGCGCCAACTTCTTTGGCCTTTTCTTCGCTCATCAGCACGATCGCGCTGGCGCCGTCGTTGATACTGGAAGCGTTGGCCGCCGTGATCGTACCACCGTCACGCTTGAATGCGGGTCGCAGCGCGGGAATCTTGTCCGGGTTGGCCTTACGCACGCCTTCGTCGCTGTCAATGACAACCGGGTCCCCCTTGCGCTGGGGAATCTCGATCGGCGCGATTTCGTCCGCGAACGCACCGGACTCCTGCGCGGCGCGCGCACGTCGAACACTCTCGATCGAAAAGGCATCCTGGTCTTCACGAGTGAAGTTGAATTTTTCGGCGCACAACTCACCACAGTGCCCCATATGCATGTCGTCGTACGGATCCCAGAGTCCGTCGTAAATCATCGAGTCGATCAATTCGCCGTTGCCCATACGGATGCCGGTCCGTGAGCCCTTGAGCAGATGCGGTGACTGGCTCATGCTTTCCATCCCGGCCGCGACGACGCAGTCCGCCTCGCCGAGCAGGATCTCGCGCGCGCATTCAATGATGGCCTGCATACCGCTGCCGCATACCTTGTGGATCGTCACGGTCCGGCAGGTGTCCGGAAGTCCCGCATATCGGACTGCCTGACGCGCTGGCGCCTGACCTTGCCCAGCCTGCAGCACATTACCGACATAGGCCGCCTGGACGAGCGAAGGATCGATTCCAGCACGATCGACGGCTGCGCGAATCGCGTGTGCGCCCAGCCGCGGCGCGGGAAGAGAACTCAACTCACCGAGAAAGGCACCGATCGGTGTACGTGCATATCCGACAATCGCAACTCGCGTCATGGAATCTTCTCCTTAGCTGTCTGTCTGGCTGAACGCCACGAAATGTTCTGGAATCACCGGCCGCAATGATCTTGCGCCCGGAGCGGGCTACACGGCTATTGAACCGCGATTCAGACCCGAAACATCAAGGTACCATTCCGGGGCCGGTATGGGCAAACGCAGTGCGCCGCGAGCGGCGAAACGCGCCCGCGGCGATAACCGATGTGAGCAACGTGCTGAGGAAACCGTCGGTCAGGCGACCCAGGCCAGCCGCGAGCGGGTCTGCATCAGCATCAGGATCCGAACCTTCAGCGTAGACGCGGCCATCGCCAAAACGCCGTTCTCATTCTGTTTGAGGCGATCCAGCAGCATCAGGGCGTCATCGCGTGAAAGCTCGTCGGGAACCACGCCGTCGGTCGCCGCTGCCTGTCGTACAAGTGCCGCGCAATCGATGCCGGTACGCTCATTGAGCGAATGAATGAGCCATTGCATTTCCACCATATCGACACCATCCTTGCGACTGGCTTCTCATGATCAGAATATCACCCGTGTCAAGCATCGGTCAACCCCAATGAAACATTGTTTCTGCACGGCTCACTACTGAACGGTGACTCACAGAAAACACGGGATATCGACAGGCCGGTTGTGGTACACTCTGATTGACTGCATGGCTGAAACACGGTCCGGAACCGAACTGCGGGAGTGCATTTGA
>RFIY01000377.1 GCA_003695505.1 Candidatus Dadabacteria bacterium
CGAACCAGGCCGCGGCGCGTCGCCGGACCTGTTCGAGCAGATCGCCCATCGCGATGTTGTAGTCCCAGAGATGCAGCCCCAGTGCTCCCTGCGCCAGAAAGCCATCGATCGGAACAGGGTCCGTCCCGCACTGCTGATCCGTCAGGCACGCCGCGCGCCCGACCATCAGCACGTCGCCGACATCATCGACGCTGCGGCAGGTGGCCGAATAGTAATCCCGGAAACCGCGTGCGAATGCGTCGTCGAAGCCGCCAACCCCGGCGATGGCGCCCTGAAACAACGCGACAGACAGAATGCGCTCCGGGTCGACGGGATCGCCGTCGATATCGGCAAACGGCCGCCCGTCGGCAGGACGCGTCGCGGGATTGACGCAGGCAACCACATCCGTCGCGGCGCTGTACGAACGAAACAGCAGCCCCTCCGCCGCGAGTACGCGATCGACGTAAAAGTCGCCGACCTCGTTTGCAGGTGAAAACCGATAACCCTCGGCATATGATCGGTAGTGAATCACGCAACCGAACTGGTCGTCTTTGGTACAAAGCGGAATCTGCTGCAATGACCCGCCGCGATCCTGTCCAGCCGGCGTGAACACGCGAAAACCGATCGGCAACGCCAGGATCAGCCGTTCTCGCAGCGCGGTGGTCGTCGTGCCGGGTACGACTTCGACGTCTCCCGGTTGATCGAAATAGCGATGCAGCAGATAGGTGGCGTGTTGCGCGCCCTGAGAGTGGCCCATGATGACCAGCGGACGCCCCTGGTTCCAGTGCGCCAGATAGTACTCAAAGGCTGCGGCGACATCCGCGAACGCACTGCGAAAGACATCGACCGCGGTCTCGTCTTCGCCGCCATAACTGCCGATCGTCGCCTGTCGATAGAATGGCGCAAAGACACGGCACTGCGTCACGAACGGCGCAGCCTGCGCCTCGATCGTGCGCCTCGGCAGTTCGAGGTCGGTCAGATCGGTATGGTTCGTGACCTCGCCAAAGCGCAGATCCACTGTCGGATAAATGTAGAAACAGTCAAACGCCGGTTCGGCGGCCGGCTCGCGGACGGTCACGGTCGTGGTACCATCCGTGGCGCGCTCGATGGTCGGCCACTCGTGATGACACAGGTCGCCGGACGCACCGTTGCAACCCCACAGATCTGGATCGCTGTAGTCGAGCGGCGCGTACAGACTGGCCAGCGCGAGCTGTGCCGCGGGTGTGGCAGCGGTCGCACCGTCTTTCGCATCGCTGTCATCGCGCGTCCAGTGGCAGGCCGACAGACTCGTCAGCAGCAGCGCAAGCAACAACTGGCGCATCACGCGTCTGACTCCTCGAGGTTCACCCAGACGCTCTTGACTTCGGTGTATGCTTCAAGCGCGTACCGACCTTTTTCACGACCGATGCCCGACTGCTTGAACCCGCCCCACGGGCTCGATGCGTCAAACATGTTGTAGCTGTTGATCCAGACCGTGCCAGCCTCGAGCCGGTGCGCGAGCTTGAGCGCGCGCCGCAGGTCGCTCGTCCAGATGCCAGCCGCCAGACCATACGTCGTGCGATTGGCGCGTTCGGCGACCTCATCCAGATCGTCGAACGGCAAGACCGTCAACACCGGCCCGAAGATCTCCTCGCGCGCGATCGTCAACTCGTCCTTGCCGACAAACACGGTCGGCTCGACGAAAAAGCCGCTGCCCGCGTCGGCATTGACGCCACCACCGGTCAGCAGCTCCGCGCCTTCGCTGCGTCCCTTTTCGATATAGCCAAGGACGCGATCCATATGCTCTTTGCTGACGAGCGGGCCGATTTTCGTCGCCGGATCAACGCCGGCCCCCTGCCGGGCTTTCAGTTTTTCGGCACCACCGACGATGCCGTCGACCAGTTCGTCGAATCGCGACCGCTCGACGAACAACCGTGAGCCGGCGGCGCAGACCTCGCCCTGGTTGAAAAAAATACCGGCCATCGCGCCACGAACCGCCGCCTGAATGTCTGCGTCGGCAAAGACGATGTTCGGCGATTTGCCACCCAGCTCGAGTGTGATGCGCTTGAAATCTTCGGCCGCGGCGATCATGAGTTGCCGCCCTGTACGTTTGGAGCCGGTAAACGAAATCTTGTTAACCTTTGGATGGTTCGCAATGGCAGCTCCAGCGATATGCCCATAGCCCGGAACGATATTGACGACGCCATCGGGCACGCCAGCATCCTGGATCAGCTCGCCGAGGCGCAGGCAGGTCAGCGGCGTGACCTCGCTCGGCTTGAGGACGATCGTATTGCCGGTCGCCAGTGCAGGCGCGATTTTCCAGACGGCCAGCAACATCGGAAAATTCCAGGCGGTAATTGCGCCGACCACGCCAACCGGTTCCCTGCGGGTGTAGGTCAGAAACTCACCACTCGAGATCGGCAAGACTTCGCCCGTCCACTTGGTGCACCAGCCGGCGAAGTAGCGAAATTCCGCCGCGGCCCCGGCGATGTCTCCCCAGCGCGCTTCCAGAATCGGCTTGCCCGTGTCGAGGGATTCGAGCTGCGCCAGCTCGTCGGCATGCTGGTCGATCAGATCGGCAATCGCCCAGAGCAGCTTTGCGCGCCGCGACGCCGAGAGCTTGCCCCATTTGCCGTGACGTGCACGCGCCGCGGCTTCGACCGCACGATCGACGTCATCCGCGGTCGCCGCAGCGACCTTTGTCAGCACGCCGCCGCTGGCCGGATCGATCACATCGATCTGTCCTCCATCGGATGCCGGCACCCATTCGCCGTCGATCAGCAACAGATGTTCACGCTGGGCAAATTCGCGTACCGCGGGCAGCAGATCATAGGAATCGAGCACGGGGACCTCCGGGCTTGTCGGCGCAGGTTTCTGAGGAAACGTACAATATTATTGTCGATTTCGTAAGGAACTGCAGCCGAATCCGGACGAAAGGATCATTTGAGTGCCAGAAACCGCCAACGCCCGTCCGCTGAAACTGGTTACAAACGAAGAGCCACCAACGATCGTATCGAAGATTCGGCACAAGACCGAAAAGCTCTACCCGACGCGTATCGATGTCCAGCACTGGACCGAAGACCTGGGCGAGGATTTCTGGAAACACCCTGAACCATTCGATCTCCGTTTCACAGATCGCATCCGGGTTGGCAGCACCGCTGCGTTCGATCACGTTCTGCGGACCGCCGCGGCCAGCGTCGTGGCAACAACCGCCATGCCGCTGCACATGCACCCGGCCGGCATTCTCGAGATGCTGCAAAGCGCCCGATTTTACAAGGAACTCGCACAGTCGCACGAACCGGAAGTGTTCTTCGGCCCTGCGCCGAAGGTGGAGCATTTTCGCCGCGACCCCGCCTGGGGTCCGGTCTTTATCCCCAGAGACGGCGTTTGCGAGGATCTGACCTTCCTGAGTCCCTATAATCCGGCCAATCCCCGCATCCAGCGCAGCTACCTGCGCCACCGCCAGAATCTGATGGCCCACCTGCGCTACTGGCGCCACAACGACGGCCCGAGACCGACGATCATCGCGATCCATGGCTTCATGGCCGATGCGCACTGGCTGAACGAGTGGCTGTTCGCGCTGCGCTGGTTCTATGAGCGCCTTGGTTGCGACGTCGCGCTGTTTACGCTGCCGTTTCACGGGAATCGTCAGACGCGGTATTCGCTGTTCAGCGGTCACGGTTTTTTTGCGGGTGGCACCTCACGCATCAACGAGGCCTTCGGCCAGGCGGTCACCGATTTCCGCGCGTTCTTCAATCTGCTACGCGACCATTTCGGCGTCGAGAAGATCGGCGTCACCGGCATCAGCCTCGGGGGCTACACCAGCGCACTGCTGGCTGCCGTCGAGGATCGACTCGAGTTTGCCGTGCCGAACGTGCCCGTCATCTCGCTCGCCGACGTGATGATGGAATGGGAACCGGCGGGAACCGCGCTGCGCACGCTGCTCGGCGCGGTCGGCAAGAACGTCGTCGATCTGCGCGAAATGCTCGCGGTCGCGTCGCCGTTGAATTACCCGTCGAAACTGCCGCGCGAGCGTCTGATGGTGATCGGTGGCGTCGGTGATCGCCTCGCGTCTCCCTACCAGCAGAAACTGATCTGGGAGCACTGGAATCGCTGCCGTCTGTACTGGTTCCCCGGCAGCCATATCCTGCACCTCGACAAAGCAGGATTCATGGGCGCGATGGCGCGATTCCTCGCCGATATCGACTTTTTGCCGGAGCCGCGCTGAGCCGCGGTCGATCTTCAGGACAGCCTGAACGACGCCGCGTCAACGGGACCAGCTCACTTCGAGGCCGGTACTGACGCGGTAGTCCAGCGTTTCCACCGCGACCGCCGGGGTCTGGTCCCAGGCGACCGAGCCGCGCACCGCGAGCGTCAACCAGCGATTCAGCGCGACCGACAGGCCGGCATTCGCCGACAGACGGGCGTCGGTCCAGTCGTCGAATCGTGGCTGCCAGTAGCTGTTCAGATCGAATTGGACACGGTCGTCCAGCGCGACGTCACCACGCACGTACACTGACAGGCGCGCCTCCTGAAATTGTTGTCCGCTGTCGGCCAGCGTCGGATCGTCGTCGATACGCAGAAATTCGTACATCGGCAGCGCGCCGACGGCGACCGAAAAGCGCGACACCGCCCGGGCATAACGCGGCCCACTGCCGATCAGCATCCGGGTACGGATGCGCTGCAACAGGTCATACTCGTGCTGAATAAAGCCCTCCCAGGCAAAATCGTGCGGCAGGAAGCGGCGCACGCGCAGGTGTTCGAGCACCCCCTGCGAGACGGTTTCGCTCGCGGCTCGCTCGTAATCCCCGCTCGCCCAGATCATGCCGGCCCAGTCTGCCCTGCGATGCGCTGCGCCGACCGCGCCACCGGCACGGCGAATCGTCGTGTTGCCACCCCGCAGGCTGAACTCCAGCCCTGCTTCGACCGTGGCCCCTGGCTCGGTCAGCCCGTCCATGAACGAAACCGCATCGAAAATCGCGGCATGTCCCGTCCGCGGCATCACGGCGGCGATGACATTCGCTACGACAAAAAGAAACCCGGCCCTGCTCATTGCTGCTCCAATCGCGAAACAATCCGTTCGACCTGCGCCGCATAGCCACCGCCGAACATCACGACGTGAGCGAGCATGATCGTCAACTCGGCCAGCCATTCGGCGATACGGGCGCTGTCGGCGGGATAACCGTACTGCCGGGTCAGCACTTCTCGAACCGCTGCGGCGCTGGCCGGCGAGAATGCCTGCAGAAAGCCAAGATCCCACCACAGTCCGGCGCGCATCGGCGCAGGATCGAACACGACGAGCCGGTCGCGCGCATCGGCGCCATGGTTGCCGCCCCAGAAATCGCCATGCGTCATCGACGGACCGCCGGGAAACGCGTGAGCGGACAATCCCGCGCGAACCTGACGCAACCGATCGGCCCAGTCCATTCTGCCAGCCTGACTGAGCAATGGCATGATCCTGCCATCGAACAGCGCCGCAACCGGATCGTTCGTATCGACCGGCGGCAGCGGACAGCGGCCCAGCACCGATGGCGCAGGCCAGCCGTA
>RFIY01000378.1 GCA_003695505.1 Candidatus Dadabacteria bacterium
GAATCGGGCATTGTCCGTATTGGTGCAGATGTTGAACCCAATGACATCCTGGTTGGCAAGATCACGCCGAAAGGCGAGACGTTGCTCAGCCCGGAAGAAAAGCTGCTCCGCTCTATTTTTGGTGCAAAAGCCGGAGATGTGCGTGACACATCGTTGCGCGTGCCCGCAGGTATCCGTGGCACGGTCATCGGGGCCCAGATCTTCCATCGCAAGGGTGCTGAAAAGGATTTCCGGGCGCTCGAGATCGAACGTCTCGAGGCCGAATCTCTCGAGCGCGACCGCAACGACGAAATCGCGATTCTCGAGGATTCGATCCGTCGAAAGATTCGCGAGCAGGTTGGTGATGCAGCGCTGACAAAGGGCATCAAGTCCGGCAAAACGCAGTTCGGCAAGGCTGGCGTGCCGCTGCCGGACGAGGCCTATGCCGAGCTGCCGGTCAAGAAGTTTCTCGATGTGGAGTGGAAAGACAAGGCTCTCACCGCGGCGATTCACGATTTTGTCCGTGGCGGTCTGAAGCGCGTCAAGGCGATCGAGAAGCTGTATAACGACAAGATCGAGCGCCTCAAACGCGAGGATGAACTGGCGCCTGGTGTGATCAAGACGGTCAAGGTGTATGTCGCGATCAAGCGCAAAATCAGCGTCGGCGACAAGATGGCCGGCCGGCACGGGAATAAGGGTGTCGTCAGCCGGATTCTGCCCGTCGAAGACATGCCATTTATGGATGACGGTACACCGGTCGATGTCGTACTGAATCCGCTGGGCGTGCCGAGCCGTATGAACGTTGGCCAGGTTCTGGAGACGCACCTGGGACTGGCCGCTTATGGCCTGGGCGTCAAGATCGATGCCATGTTGCGCGAGAATCCGGAAGTCGAGGCTGTTCGCAAACGGCTGAAAGAACTGTTCGATTCACCACGCCTGACGGCATTGATCGATGCGGCGGAGCCGGATCAGGTCATGGAGATGGCGCGTGGACTGAGCGATGGCGTCTTCCTGGCAACGCCAGTATTTGACGGTGCACATGAGGACGAAATCCGAGACATGCTGGACAAGGCCGGCTTCGACCGTAGCGGGCGTGTTCGCTTGCGTGACGGGCTGAGTGGCGAGCCATTTCTGAACCCGGTAACGGTCGGCGTCATGTACATGATGAAACTGAACCACATGGTCGACGACAAGATCCACGCGCGCTCGATTGGGCCATACAGCCTGGTGACGCAGCAGCCGCTCGGCGGCAAGGCGCAGTTTGGCGGTCAACGGCTTGGTGAAATGGAAGTCTGGGCGTTGGAAGCCTACGGCGCGGCCTATGCGTTGCAGGAGTTCCTGACGGTCAAATCGGATGACGTCACCGGACGGACCCGCGTGTATGAGTCGATCGTGAAAGGCGAATTTGCGCTCGAGGCCGGGCTCCCGGAAAGTTTCAATGTGTTGATCATGGAACTGAAAGGGCTTGGGCTCAACGTCGAACTGCTCGAAGATGCAGAAGACGAAGCGTTTGCAAAAGGGGCACAATGATGAGACTGGGAGCTTTCCGCAAGGACAAAGGGCGTGATCCGCTGAGTTTCAACGCGGTTCGTATCGGATTGGCCAGCCCGGACATGATCAAATCCTGGTCGTCTGGCGAGGTCAAGAAACCCGAAACGATCAACTACCGGACCTTCAAACCGGAGCGTGACGGACTGTTCTGCCAGCGTATCTTCGGGCCCGTCAAGGACTACGAATGCGCCTGCGGCAAGTACAAACGAATGAAGCACCGCGGGATCGTCTGCGAAAAATGCGGGGTAGAGGTCATTGAGAGCCGTGTGCGCCGCGAACGGATGGCCCATATCGAGCTTGCGGCGCCCGTTGCGCACATCTGGTTCCTGCGCTCGCTGCCGCCCCGCATCGGTGCGTTGCTTGATCTGACGTACAAGGAACTCGAAAAAGTTCTGTACTTCGAAAGCTTCATCGTCACTGACCCCGGAACGACGCCGCTGCATAAGTACCAGTTGCTTGACGACGAGCAGATTATGCAGGCCCGCGATGAATTCAAGGATCAGTTCCAGGCGGGCATGGGTGCCGAGACGGTACTCGAGCTGCTGCGCGAAATCGATCTGGATGCGCTCAGCTCGACCCTGCGTGAGGAATTGCGAACGGTGACGTCGAAGGCCAAACGGAAGAAAATCGCCAAGCGACTTCGTGTCGTCGAGGCCTTTCGCGCGTCAGGCAACAAGCCGGAATGGATGATTCATACTGTCGTCCCGGTGATTCCACCGGAGCTGCGGCCACTCGTGCCCCTCGATGGCGGCCGATTCGCGACCAGCGACGTCAACGATCTGTACCGCCGCGTGATCAACCGGAACAATCGCCTGAAGCGACTGATGGAGCTGCAGGCGCCGGACATTATCATTCGCAACGAAAAGCGGATGCTGCAGGAGTCGGTGGATGCGCTGTACGACAACGGACGTCGTGGCCGTCCGGTTACGGGGCCGAACCGACGCCCGCTGAAAAGTCTCTCAGACATGCTCAAGGGCAAGCAGGGGCGCTTTCGCCAGAACCTGCTTGGCAAGCGCGTCGATTACTCCGGCCGGTCTGTGATTGTCGTGGGTCCGGAGCTGAAACTCCACCAGTGCGGTTTGCCCAAGAAGATGGCAATCGAACTGTTTCGGCCGTTCGTGTACCAGCAGTTGCTGGCGCGTGGTTACGTCACCACGATCAAGAGCGCGAAGAAGCTTGTCGAGAAAGAGACGAGCGAAGTCTGGGATGTCCTCGACGAAGTGATTCGCGAGCATCCGGTGATGCTCAACCGTGCGCCGACGCTCCACCGCCTGGGTATCCAGGCGTTCGAGCCGGTGCTGATCGAGGGCAAGGCCATCCGGTTGCACCCGCTCGTCTGTACGGCATTCAACGCCGACTTCGATGGCGACCAGATGGCCGTGCATGTGCCATTGAGTCTGGAAGCCCAGATTGAGGCGCGTGTGTTGATGATGAGCACGAATAATATCCTCAGTCCGGCGAACGGTAAACCGATCATCGTGCCGACGCAGGATATCGTGCTTGGCTGTTATTACATGACGCGCGAGCGCCCGGGGGTCGTCGGTGATGGCCTGCGATTCGCATCGGTGCGCGACGTGCGTTACGCATGGGATTCTGGCCACGTTCATTTGCAGGCACCCATCGAAGTGGCTCTGGACGGCGAAATCCACAAGACGACCGTAGGCCGTGTGCTGCTGTACGATGTCTGCCCGGAAGGCATGCCGTTCGAGCTGGTCAACAAGGTGCAGGACAAGAAGGCGCTCGGCGCGCTTGTCGACTACGCCTATCGGAATCTTGGCACGAAGAATACGGTGATCATGTCGGACCGTTTGCGGACGCTCGGCTACCGGTATTCGACGATGGCGGGGATTTCGATCGCACTGGACGACATGGTGATTCCGGCCGAAAAGGAAAAAATCGTCGCCCGCGCCCAGAACGAGGTGCAAAAGGTCGAATCCGACTACCGGGACGGGATCATCACCAAGGGCGAACGCTACAACAAGATCGTCGATATCTGGGCGCGAGCAACCGAAGAAGTCGAGCAGGCCATGCTCGAAGGGATCAGCACCGAAGAAGTCGACGCGTTCGAAACCGAGGTCAATGAAAAGACGGGAGAAGTCACGCGTAAGAAGGTGCGGAAACGGATTCCTTCCTTCAACTCGATCTATATCATGGCGGACTCGGGCGCGCGGGGGTCGATTCAGCAGATGCGGCAGCTCGCGGGGATGCGCGGACTGATGGCCAAGCCGTCGGGCGAGATCATCGAAAATCCGATTATCGCGAATTTCCGCGAAGGCCTCAACGTGCTTCAGTACTTCATCTCAACGCATGGCGCGCGCAAGGGTCTCGCCGACACGGCGCTGAAGACGGCCAACTCCGGTTATCTGACCCGGAAGCTGGTCGACGTTGCCCAGGACAACATCATCGTCGAGCACGACTGCGGCACGATCGACGGCATCGAGCGTACCGCGCTGGTCGAAAGTGGTGAAGTCATCGAGACGCTGGCCGATCGTATTCTCGGTCGCGTGACGTTGTTCGATGTGACGGATCCCTATTCCGGTGATGTCATCGTCCCGGCGGGGGCCGAAATTACTGAAGAACTCGCGCTCAAGATCGAAGACGCCGGGGTCGATTCGGTGATGATTCGTTCTCCACTGACCTGCGAGACGGCCTACGGTTGCTGCGCGCTCTGCTACGGCCGTGATCTGAGCCGGGGGCGCCTCGTCAATATCGGTGAGGCCGTCGGTGTCGTTGCCGCACAGTCCATCGGTGAACCGGGGACACAGCTCACCATGCGGACGTTCCACATCGGTGGGGCTGCAAGCAGCCGGGTGGAGCAGAGCGCGATCGAAAACCGTCTCAAGGGCGTGTTGCGGTATCGCAACATGCAAACGGTTGTCGGTCGGGATGGCCTGCCCATCGTGATGAACCGGAACGCGGAGATTTTCATCGCCGACGATGAGGGCCGCGAACGTGAACACTACCATGTTCCATACGGTGCGGCGTTGTTGAAGGCCGACGGAGAGCGCGTCGAAGCTGGCACGAAGCTGGCGGAGTGGGATCCCTACACACGGCCAATCCTGACGGATGTCGGCGGTATCGTCAAGTTCGGAGACATCGAAGAAGGTGTCACCGTGCATGAGCAGGTCGACGAAATCACCGGGCGATCCCAGCGTGTGATTATGGAGGCGCGTAACGCCAGCAAGAAGCCGCGCATCTCGATCAAGGATGCATCCGGGCAGACGCTGAAGTTGCCCGACAGCGATGCGTTGGCACGCTACCTGCTGCCGGTCGGATCGATTATCCAGGTCCAGGAAGGCCAGGAAGTGCAGCCCGGCGATGTGATCGCGATGATTCCGAGGGAAACCACAAAGATCAAGGACATCACCGGTGGTCTTCCGCGCGTGACCGAATTGTTCGAGGCGCGGAAGCCAAAGGAATTCGCGATCATCAGCGAAATCGATGGCATTGTCCGTTTTGGCAAGGAAACCAAAGGCAAGCGGATTCTGGTCGTGGTGCCGGAGGTTGGAGAACCCAAGGAATACGCGATTCCGAAAGGCAAGCACATTACCGTACACGAAGGCGACTTCGTGCGCGCCGGTGAGCCGCTTGTTGATGGGTCTCCGAACCCTCACGACATTCTGAAGGTTCTCGGAGAGAAAGAACTCGCGAAGTATCTTGTCGATGAGATTCAGGAAGTCTACCGTCTGCAGGGGGTCGGCATTCACGACAAGCATATCGAGATCATCGTGCGCCAGATGCTGCGCCGTGTGCGGGTCATCGAAGTCGGAGATACGACGTTCCTTCCCGATGAGCAGGTGGAGAAGTGGCGCTTCGAGCGTGAGAACAACCGTGTCATGGACGCCGGTGGTGAACCGGCGCAGGCCGAGCCACTGTTGCTCGGCATCACCAAGGCGTCGCTCGCGACCGAAAGCTGGATTTCGGCTGCGTCGTTCCAGGAAACGACGAAAGTCCTGACCGACGCTGCCGTTGCCGGCAAGGTCGATTTCCTGCGCGGACTCAAAGAGAACGTGATCATGGGGCGTCTGATTCCGGCTGGTACAGGCTACCGTGATTACCAGGCAATCCGTATCGACGTGCATGAGCCGGAAGACGATGCGGCAATCCCCGAGGTCAGTGCAACCGACGAAGAAGAGCTGCACGCGCAGACGTAAGTCGGAAACCGACCGGGATCGAAGCGATTCCGAAGAAAAAGGCCCGCATGCCGAATGCGGGCCTTTTTTGTGCACAGGGCGCAAGATGTTGCCGGGCTGTGCGGACTCAATGCAGATCCCACGGATCGAGGATCGTTTCGACGCGTACGCGTTTCGGCAGATCGATCGTGCGGACCCGCATCGCGGCTTCGCGGAGTGGCTGGATCCGTGCATGACGAACCAGAAGGTGATAACGCCAGCGGCGGCGAATGCGCTCGAGTGGCGCTGGTGCCGGACCAAGTACCAGCAAGTCTTTGTCCCGTCGCAGCATGCCCCGCATATCCTGGGCGACAGCCTCGACCGAAGTCCGGGTGTCGCCACTGACGAGAACACGAAGCAATCGCTGAAAAGGTGGATAGCGCGCGGCCCGACGCTGCTCGAGCTCCCAGGCCAGGAAGCCGCGAACGTCGTGGTTCAGTGCAAAACGGATGACGGGATGGTCCGGGTGCCAGGTCTGTAACAGCACTTCGCCC
>RFIY01000379.1 GCA_003695505.1 Candidatus Dadabacteria bacterium
CGATGCGCACGTCCGGTCGTTTGTCGCGGGCCCGCCAGTGCGGCATACCCTTCTCGCAGAGACGCGGGCTGCTGTTTTCGAGCATCAGGCCCATGCTGACATTCGTTTGCCGCAGCAGTGACAGGGCATCGTTGTCGAGAATCCCGGCATTGGTGTGCGGGAAATGGCCGCGGTCGAGCGCCTGGCGCGAGGCCCAGTCGAGATAGGCGACGGTAGAAGAAAAGCCAAGTCCTTGCAGCAGGGTGCGGTAAGAACGAAACGTGCTTTCTGGTGTGTCGCCGAGGCAGAGGAGCGCTTCGGTGCAGCCAGCCCGTTGGCCCTGGTCGAGCACCGCGACGATTTCTTCAGGCTGCATCGTCCATTCGCCCGCGTCGCCGGGTGAGCGACGAAACGAGCAATAGTCGCAAAAATTGCGGCAGAGGTTGGTGACCGGCAGGAACACCTTCGGCGACCAGGTCAGTCGCGTCCCGAACAGCATGGTGCGACGTTCGGCCGCGGCCGCGCAAAGCTCGTCCATTGGTGTGCGCGAATCCGTGGCGAGCCGCAAGGCGCGGTCGTCTGTCAGAGGCGTCTGCGGCGAGAGTTCCACTGGAGTGCGCGTCCTGTATCTGGAGTCAGCTTCGATAACCGCCGGGCTCGTCGGGATCATCCGGGATCTGCCACATCGACCCCCAGTTCTGGGAGCCGCCGTCGATACAGATCGTCTCGCCGGTGATCCAGCGCCCTGCTTCTGATGCAAGATAACAGATCATCCAGGCAATGTCCTCTGGCTGCCCCATGGTCTTGAGCGGAATGACCGAACGAAGCTGGCGGACAACGCTGTCCGGATATTGATCCAGCCCTTCTGTTTCAACCGAGCCGGGCGCGACGCAATTGACGCGAATCTTGTGTGCCGCCCACTCGACGCTCAGTGTGCGCGTCAGATTGACGATGCCGGCACGCGCCGCGCTCGAATGGGCAGCGGCCGGAAGCCCACGCCACATGTTGATGGCCATGTTGACGATCAGGCCGCTGCGGCGCGGCACCATGGCCTGCTTTGCAACCGCCTGAGACATCAGGAACGTCCCCGTCAGGTTGGTCTCGACCACGGCGCGCCAGCCATTGGGGCTCAGTTCGAGCGATGGCTGGAAAAACTGCCCGCCCGCGTTGTTGAACAGCACGTCGATCGTGCCGAAATCGGCGATGACGTTGGCGACGGTTTGCTGGATCGCATCGGCATCGCGGATGTCGCATACATAGCAGCGGGCGTCGATGCCTTCGTCGCGCAGGGCTGCGACGGTCGCGTCGAGTGGTTCCTGCCGGCGTGCGACGATGGCGATGCGCGCGCCGAGCCGGCCCATCTCGAAGGCGGTTCTGCGGCCGATGCCGGTCCCGCCGCCGGTGATCAGTGCGACCGTGCCGGCGAGCAGGTCGTCGCGGAAAATCGACGAGGAGGTCACTGGTTCACGTTGGCCGCGTCAAGGAACGCGGGTCGTTCACCGCCGCCGTGTACCTCGAGCGCGGCGCCCGTGATGTAGGCGGCTGCATCGGAGGCCAGGAACAGGCAGGCGTTGGCAATGTCGGCCGGCGTGGCGAGTCGCTGCATCGGGATCGTGCGCGCAACGGCCGCGATGCCGTCGTCGTCGCCATAGTGCAGATGGGCCTGTTCGGTCAGGATCATGCCGGCGACAATGGCGTTGACGCGCACATCGGGCGCCCATTCGACGGCCAGCGAGCGCGTCAGATTGATCAGGCCGGCCTTGGCCGCGCCATAGGCCGCCGTGCCGGGCGACGGACGTGTGCCGCTGACGCTCGCGATATTGACGATGCTGCCGGGACGGCCCTGATCGCGCATACGGCCGTATACCGCCTGGGCAAACCAGAGCGGTGCCAGCAGGTTGAGTGCGACGATTTTTTCCGAAAAGCGCGGCGACGTATCCGCGGCCAGCGCAAATGGCGCGCCGCCGGCATTGTTGACCAGTACGTCGATGCGCCCATCGATCGCCCAGGCGGCGTCGACCACGCCCGCGATCTGATCCGGATCGCGGACATCGGCCTGTACGAAGACGACCTCGCGCCCGTCAACGGCAGGCAGCTTGTCGGGGGCGTTTCGGCCGCAGACGACGACATGCGCGCCGGCCGCGAGAAAGGCTTCGGAGATGCCGCGCCCGACGCCACGTGTGCCGCCGGTGACGATGACTGTTGCGCCGGTCAGGTTGGTCGCCTTCATCGTCAGACGGCGGACTCGGGCAGCGGCGTCTTGTCGACCGTTCCGTAGCCGCGCCGATAGTAGATCAGCGGCGCCCGCTGGTCGTCGGCGCCGGCTTCGACGACGCGACCAATCAGAATCGTGTGGTCACCCTGCTCAACGAGTTCGTGCACCTCGCAGGCGACATAACCGGCGGCGTTGGCGAGGGCAGGCACGTCCACGGCCGTGTCCTGATGCTCTCCTGGCGCCAGCGTGTCCTCGGGTTCGCGGCCGGGGCGGGCGAAGTGGTTGGACAGATGTTCCTGGTCGCGGGCAAGGATCGAGACCGTAAAGCGGCCGCTCTGGCGAACCATCTCGGGCAGGCGGTTGCTGTTGGCGATACAGACCAGCACGAGCGGCGGATCGAGCGACAGCGACGAAAAGCTCGAAGCGGTCAGTCCGTACAACTTGCCATCCAGCTCCGTCGTGACGACAGTGACGCCCGAGGCCCACGAGGCGAGCGCATTTTTGAAATCTTGCGTGTCTTTCATCAGCGTGTCTCCATAGCAGTTATCGTAGCGCGTCAGGGAAAGGACCGGCGTGGCACGGTATCGCTCCGACTTCGTAGCAGGTTCAGTAGCCTCCGAGGCGCGCGAAGCGATCGAGGTGCCAGCCGGGTTCTCCGAACAACATCTCGGCCGTGCGCGCGCGTTTCAGGTAGAAGCCGATGTCATACTCGTCCGTGACGCCGACGCCGCCGTGCATCTGGATGCCCTCACAGGCGACGAGATTGAGCACTTCGCTGAGCTTGACCTTCAGCAGCGATGCGTGTCGTGCGATCGCGTCGGGTTCAGCGCCACGGTCCACCTCGGCCGCAGCCGACATGACCGCGGACCGGGCCAGTTCAATCTGAACGAACATACGGGCTGCCCGATGTTGCAATGCCTGAAACGAGCCGATGGGGACGCCGAACTGGACGCGCTCCTTCAGGTAGTCCAGCGTGATCGCGAAAGCACGATCCGCGGCACCGAGCATTTCGGCCGCCAGTCCAATCGTCGCGAGATCGAGCGCCTGCAGCAGGGCATCCGCGCCGCCCGGGAGCCGCCCTGCGGCCGGCACATGAACGTCGTCGAGCTGTACCGTCGCCAGGTTGCGTTCGTCTACCGGGTGGATACGCGTGATACTGACGCCATCCGCATCCGCGGGAACCACGAACAACTGGAGGCCATCCGGGCCCTGTGCGCTGACGATCAGCAGAGACGCGACGTTGCCGTCCAGCACGAACTGCTTTTCTCCGTTCAGGACCCAGTCGTTGCCGGCGGCAGTTGCGGTCGTCCG